>NZ_CAXSQB010000002.1:130069-158491 GCF_964239415.1 Clostridium sp. ATCC BAA-442
CCCCGGGGCCCCTTTTTGTCTGGAGGGCCGGGGCTCAGCCCTGGTCCTTTTCCATCATGATGCTGAGGATGGTGCGGTCGGTCTCCACCATGCCGGGGGTGCTGATGCGGCCCATGTTGCGGATGACCTGCTCCGGGGTGGCGGCGCAGATGCCGTCGCTGGGGCTGACCACCACGCCGCCGACGGCCAGGTAGGCGCTCATGATGGCGGCGGAGGCGGCGGTGGCCAGTTTGAGGGCGCAGCCGATCTTGCCGCCGTCGCAGATCATGCCGGTCAGGTTGGCGCTCATGTTGATGATGGCGGCACCGATCTGCTTGTCGTCGCCCCCCAGGAGCCACACCATGGCGGCGGAGGCGGCGGTGGCGGCGGACACGCCGCAGCCGCAGGTGGCGCTGAGCTTGCCGGTGAACAGCTTGATGTAGACGTTGAGCAGGTGGGAGAAGGCCAGGGCCTTCACGGTGGCCTCCCGGCTGGAGCCCAGGTGCCTGGCCATCTCTACCACGGGGATGATGGCGGTGATGCCGTGGTTGCCGCTGCCGGCGCTGCTCATCACCGCGTAGGGGCAGCCGGACATGCGACCCTCGGCGCTGGAGGCTACCCGCACCATGGTGCGGGCCATCAGGCTGCTGCCCATGATGTCGGTGGACAGATGGGCCTTGAGGGTGTCGGCGATGCCGATGCCCAGGCGGTGCTCCAGGCCGTAGTCGGAGAGGGTCTCGTTCATCTCCGCGCCCTCCAGCATGAAGGCCAGCTCCTCCTCGCCGGCGGAGTCCGCCAGCTCCCGGAGCTGGGCGACAGTCATGGACTTGAGCTTGGCGTGGAGCGCGTCCTCGCCGCCGGCGGTGTACTCCTTCTCAAAGAGCACCTCGTTGTTGGCGCTGGTGTAGATGATGTTGGAGTGGGTGTCCCGGATAGTGCTGATGCCGATGCCCCGGGTGGTGATGATCTCGGCGTGGGCGTAGAGCTGGCTCTCCCCCTCGGCGATGGTCACGCTCACCTGCTTGTCCTCCACCAGACGGATGGCCTCCTTGCTGACGATGCTGTTGATCTCCTCCAGCAGCTCCAGCCCCTTCTCCGGGTTGCCCAGGCAGGCGCCCAGGGCGGCGGCGTACTTCAGGCCCACCCGCTGAAAGCCGGGGATGCCCACGCTCATGCCGTTCTTGTAGATGCCGGGGTTGACCTCCATCTTGATGGATACCACCTGTCCGCCGATGGCGTGGTAGGCGTCGGCGGCGCAGAGGGCCACGCACACGGGCTCGGTGCACCCCAGGGCGGGAACCACCTCCTGGTGCAGCAGGGTCAGCATCTCTTCCTTGTTCAGTTGCATCGTTCATCGCTCCTTTTCCGCCGGCCCCGTAGGGCGGCCAAGTCTTCTGCCCATTTTATCATGCAACCGGCATGCCAACTGCATTTTTGGCCGCCAAAGCCAAAAATCCGCGAAAAAAAGCGGGGATCGGCTTGACATGGGGCGGGAAATCTCGCAGAATACTGTTAAATCGGTTAAACTGGTTAAAGTAAATGGCCAAAAAGGAGGGGAGAACCCCATGAAACAGGATGTGGCGGTCATCTCTCTGGACGCCTACGCCGGGCAGTTTTACGCCCAGCAGGTCCAGGAGCTGTTCGGCGAGCGGATCACCGTCTGCTCCTACAGCGTGCGGGACGGTTCCATCGAGCACATGCCCCGCCGGTACGACCTCTATATGGTCACCACCGACGCCTTCGACTCCCTGGGAGATCTCCACCAGTACGTCCCCATCGACGGGGAGATGATGGAGATCCACGTCACCCTCCGGTGGGACGTGGTGCGCCGCCTCCAGAGCCTGCCGGCGGGCAAGCGGGCCCTCTTCGTCAACCTGAGCGACAAGATGTGCCGGGAGGCGGTGACCCGCCTCAACCAACTGGGGGTCAACCAGTTGGTGTTCGATCTCTACCACCCCGGCGCGCCAGAGCCGGATATGGGCCAGTATGACTTCGTCATCACCCCCCAGGAGACCCGCTACGTCCCCGCCGGGGCGAAGGAGATTATCGACATCGGCCAGCGGGTGTGCGACAGCTCCACCATGATCGAGGCGGCCCTCCGTCTGGGGCTGGAGGAGCTGCTGGAGAGCGAGCGGTTTGAGCAGTACCAGCGGGAGGTGGCCACCAATACCTACAGCTTTGACCGGGTGTTCGCCCGGGGCCTGCGGCTGGAGAGCCAGTTTGAGATGCTCATGGAGATTCTGGATGAGGGGATCGTGGGGGTCAACGAGCGGGGGGAGGTCTTTGCCTGCAACCGCAAGCTGGAGGAGATCACCGGCATCCCCTGCGGCGAGGCCCTGCACCGCCCCGCCGGCGCGGTGTACCCCTTCCTGCCCTTTGCCCGCTGCCTGAAGGAGAAGGCCCCCCAGCCCGCCCGGGTGGTGAGCGCCGGGGGAGTCAATATCAACGTGGCCGTGGCCCCGGTGCTGCGGGGGGACGCCTGCATCGGCGCCTTCGCCACGGTGCAGCGGTTCAACGATGCGGAGAACCGGCAGAACGAGCTGCGCAGCCAGCTTCTCCACAAGGGCTACCGGGCCAAGTATACCTTTGACAACGTGGTGGGACAGTCTCCCGCCCTGCTGCGGTGCATCACCATATTAAAAAAGATGAGTCTCACCCCCCTGCCGGTGCTCCTCATCGGCGAGACGGGCACCGGCAAGGAGCTGTTTGCCCACGCGGTGCACAACGCCTCCCCCCGCGCCGGCGGGGCCTTCGTGGCCATCAACTGCGCCGCCATGCCGGAAAACCTGCTGGAGAGCGAGCTGTTCGGCTACGAGGAGGGGGCCTTCACCGGCGCCCGGAAGGGGGGCAAGCCGGGGCTGTTTGAGTTTGCCCACGGGGGCACCCTCTTCCTGGACGAGGTGGAGGGCATGAGTACCGCCCTCCAGTGCAAGCTGCTGCGGGTGCTACAGGAGCGGGAGATCATGCGGGTGGGGGGCAACCGCATTATCTCGGTGGACGTGCGCATCGTGGCCGCTACCAATGAGGATCTGGAGCGCCGGGTGGAGGAGGGCAGCTTCCGCCGGGACCTCTATTACCGGCTCAACACCCTGCCCGTCCTCATCCCGCCCCTGCGGGAGCGGGAGGGGGATCTGCTGCTGCTCATCGACCACTTCTGCCGCAACATTGGGGCCTCCTTCACCCTCTCGCCCGAGCTGGAGCGGCTCCTGCTGGCCCACCAGTGGCGGGGCAACATCCGGGAGCTGCGCAATGTGGTAGAGTATTTCAGCTACCTGGGACATACTGTGGTGGGGGTGGAGGAGCTGCCCCCCACCTTCCACTACCTCCCCGCCGCCGCGCCCCCGGCGGAGCTGCCCGCCCTGGCCGACTGCCCCCGGGAGGACTCCCGCTTCGTGCTGGAGCGGCTCTACGAGGCCGACCAGGCGGGCCGCAGCCTGGGGCGGGAGGCCATCCTCGCCGCCGCCCGGGAGGCGGGGCTCCCCTGCTCCCAGCAGGAGGTGCGGCGCATCCTGGCCGGGCTGGACCGGGCGGGCCTGGTGCGGGTGAGCCGCGGCCGGGGCGGCACCCGCCTCACCCCGGCCGGGCGGGCCCTGTGCCGCCGGCAGGCGGTGGAGGGCGGAGCGGAAATGGTTTGACCAATTTGACCGTTTTTTCTTTCTTTGACCAGTTTAAACGCGCCCTGCTGCATTTCTCCGCCGGGTGGTCCTGGACTGCCCGGCGGGTTTCTTTCTGTTATGCATAAAACAGCAGACTAAATTTTAAGCTTATTTAACAATGTTTTGCCGCCCGGAGCGATTCGGCACATAGATTGCTTTTATGGTCGGACAGAATACAGGGCCGGGAAGCCCAGGCCAGGAGAGAAAGAAGGATGATCCCCTATGAAGTATGATTTCGACACCGTGGTGGACCGCGGCGGCAACCGCTCCGCCAAATACGACGAGCGGACGAAGAAGTTCGGCACCGACCAGGTGATCCCCCTGTGGATCGCGGACATGGACTTCAAGACCGCCCAGCCCATCGTCGACGCCCTCACCGCCAGGGCCCAGGAGGGCATCTGGGGCTATACCAGCCGCCCGGACTCCTATTTTGAGGCCATCCGGGGCTGGCAGAAGCGCCGCAACGGCTGGGACATTGACCCGAGCTTGATGAGCTTCAGCCTGGGCGTGGTGCAGTCCATCAGCGCCATGGTCAAGCTCTTTACCCCCGAGGGGGGCAGCGTGCTCATCCAGACCCCGGTGTACTCCGAGTTCTACGACATGACCGAGGCGTGGAACCGCAGGGTGCTGGAGAATCCCTTCGTGGAAAAGGACGGCCGGTGGGAGATGGACTGGGCCGACTTCGAGGCCAAGCTGGCCGAGGCCGACCTCTTCCTCCTGTGTAGCCCCCACAACCCCCTGGGCATCGTGTGGACGCCGGAGGAGCTGCGCCGCATGGTGGAGCTGTGCATCAAGCACCGGGTGGTCCTGTTCTCCGACGAGATTCACTCCGACCTGATCTTCCACGGCAAGCGCCACACCCCCACCGCCTCCGTCTCCGACGAGGCCGCCCGGTATGTGGTCACCGGCATCTCCGGCACCAAGACCTTCAACTTGGCCGGCCTGCAGGCCTCCACCGTGGTGTTCCCCAACGCCCACATGAAGCAGGTCTTTGACCAGTTCTGGATGAACATGGACATCCACCGCAACAACGCCTTCTCCCTCACCGCCATGGAGGCCGCCTTCAACCACGGCGAGGAGTGGCTGGAGCAGCTGCTGCCCTACCTGTCCGCCAACTTCGACTTTGTGGCAGACTACTGCCGGGAGCACATTCCACAGATCAAGACCTGCGCCCCCGACGCCACCTACCTCATGTGGCTGGACTGCCGGGCGCTGGGCCTGGACAACGACGCCCTGCGCCGCTTCATGATCGAGCAGGCGGGCCTGGGCCTCAACGACGGCTGCTCCTTCGGCCGCAGCCTGAACGGCTACATGCGTCTCAACGCCGCCTGCCCCCGCAGCGTGCTGGAGCGGGCGATGAAGCAGCTCGAAGCGGCGGTCAAGGCCCTTTGAGCCCACACAGGACTGGTAAAAGGAGGTAAATTCCCTATGGCGAACCTGCAAAAGAAGAGCTTCTGGCAGCAGTACGGCAACCTGATTCTCATCCTCAGCGGCATCCTGATCGGCGCCCTCATCGGCGTGGTCGCCCCCAACTTCGGCACCACCATCAAGCCCATCGGTGACATCTTCCTCAACCTGCTGTTCACGATCGTGGTCCCCCTGGTGTTCGTGTCCATCGCCTCCGCCGTGGGCAGCATGGCCAACATGAAGCGCCTGGGCAAGATTCTGGGCGGCACCATCGGCACCTTCATCTTCACCGGCGCCATCGCCGGCGTCTGCGTGCTGGTGTGGGTCAACCTGTTCAGCCCCTCGGCGGGCACCACCATCGAGCTGGTGGCCAGCGAGGTGGGCGAGGCACAGACTGCCGGCGAGCTGCTGGTCAGCTCCCTCACCGTGTCTGACTTCTCCGACCTGTGGGATAAGTCCAACATGCTGCCCCTCATCATCTTCGCCATCCTCTTCGGCTTCTGTGTCTCCGCCTGCGGCGGCGAGCAGAGCCCCATGGGTAAGCTGCTGGCCAACCTGAACGACATCATCATGAAGTTCGTGGGCATCATCATGCTGGTGGCCCCCATCGGCCTGGGCGCCTACTTCGCCAACCTGGTGGCCACCTACGGCCCCGAGATCATCGGCGACTACGGCCGCTCCATGCTGGTCTACTACCCCCTGTGCGCCCTCTATGGGGTGATCTTCTTCCCCCTCTACGCCTTCCTGGCCGGCGGCCGGCGCGGTGTGGCGGCCATGGTCAAAAACATCCTGCGCCCCGCCGTCACCGCCTTTGCCACCCAGTCCTCCGCCGCCACCATCCCCGTGAACAAGGAGGCCTGTGACAGCATCGGCGTGCCCAAGGACGTCAGCGATCTGGTGCTGCCCATGGGCTGCACCATGCACATGGACGGCTCCGTGCTCAGCTCCATCACCAAGATCGCCTTCCTCTACGGCGTGTTTGGCATGGACTTCTCCGGCGCGGGCACCTATGGCATGGCCATCGTGGTGGCTATCCTGTCCGCCTTCGTCCTCTCCGGCGCCCCCGGAGGCGGCCTGGTGGGCGAGATGCTGATCGTCTCCATGTTCAACTTCCCCGCCGAGGCCTTCCCCATCATCGCCACCCTGGGCTTCCTGTTCGACCCCGCCGCCACCTGCCTGAACGCCTCCGGCGACACCATCGCCTCCATGCTGGTCACCCGCCTGGTGGAGGGCAAGGAGTGGCTGGCCAAGGCCGCGGCCGCCAAAAAGAGCCGGGTCTGAGCTCCATTCACCTCTGTCTGTTCCATCCATTGATCCATTTATAAAAGGAGAATCTGCCATGACTATCATCGACACCAAGCACGCCCCCGGCGCCATCGGGCCCTATTCCCAGGCCTACGAGACCAACGGCCTTGTCATCACCTCCGGCCAGCTTCCGGTGAACCCCGCCGACGGCGCCATGCCCGAGGGCATCGCCGCCCAGGCCGAGTGGAGCTGTAGGAATGTGGGCGCCATTCTGGAGGCCGCTGGCTCCGGCTTCGACAAGGTGGTCAAGACCACCTGCTTCCTGGCCGACATCGCCGACTTTGCCGCCTTCAACGAGGTGTACGCCAAGTACTTTACCTCCAAGCCCGCCCGCTCCTGCGTGGCGGTGAAGGCTCTGCCCAAGGGCGCCCTGTGCGAGATTGAAGCCATTGCCGTAAAGTAAGGAGGAGACAAGATGAAAGTGACCGTGATCGGCAGCCACCTGTGCCCGGATACCCTGTACGCCCTCAACAAGCTGGTTGAGGCCAAGGCGGATATCACCTTCCAGAACCTGTCCGCCAGCCTGCCCGACCTGAAGGCCTACCTGGCCCTGCGGGAGAGCAGCCCCGTCTTCGAAGGCCCCAAGGCCAAGGGCTCCCTGGGCATCCCCTGCTTCGTGCGGGAGGACGGCACCGTCACCCTGGAGCTGGAGCAGGTGCTCAACTGAGTGGATAAGAGCAGCTGCCAATAGACCCTCCCCGCAAAAGGATTCGAAGGGAAAGATCGTGTGAAAGAAAACCGTCCGGGTTGTCTTTCGCGTCGGATCAAACGACTTTTCGAACCGTTCAAAAGGCTCCAAAAGTCCGGCAGCCTGTCGAAAACACGTTTTCAACAGGCTGGAAGGGAGCGGCCCCCGGTGGGGCCGCTCCCTTGTGCGTTTTTACAGGTCGTTGCGGCACAGATCCTCCAGGGACTCCCGGCGGACTGCCACATAGGACTCGTTGCCGCCCCGGAGCATGACAATGGGAGGCCTGGGAAGGCGGTTGTAATTGGAGGCCATGGAGTAGTTGTAGGCGCCGGTGGTGCATACCGCCAGAATGTCTCCCCGGCCCACGCTCCCGGGCAGCAGGACGTGCTCCTGGATGATGTCGCCGCTCTCGCAGCAGCGGCCCACCACCGAGCAGGGAAATTCGGCGGGCTGGTCCAGCTTGTTGGCCAGCAGGCAGGTGTAGCTGGCCCCGTAGAGGGCGAAGCGGGGATTGTCGGGCATGCCGCCGTCCACCGAGACGTAGTTTTTATAGCCGGGGATCTCCTTGACCGTGCCCACGGTGTAGAGGGTCAGTCCCGCGTCTCCCACGATGCTGCGTCCGGGCTCCATGTGAATCTCGGGCAGGGCGATGCCCAGGCGGGCGCAGGCGCCCTTGGCCGCGGCGGCCACCTGGGCCACCTTGGCGTCCACGTCCAGAACGGGGTCGCACTCGACGTAGCGCACGCCGTAGCCGCCGCCCAGGTCAAGCTGCCGGGTCTGGTAGCAATGGGCTTTCTCCATGTGGGCGGCGAACTCCAGCATGATCACTGCGGCCCGTTCAAATACGTCCTCGGCAAAGACCTGGGAGCCCACGTGGCAGTGGAAGCCCACCAGCTCCACATGGGGCTGGCGGAGGGTGAAGAGGGTGATCTCCTCGGCCTGGCCGGTCTCGATGGCGCTGCCGAATTTGGAGTCCACCTTGCCGGTGGCGATGGCCTCGTAGGTGTGGGGGTCGATGCCGGGGGTCAGGCGGAGCAGCACCCGCTGCTTGATACCCCGCCGGGCGGCCTCCGCCTCGATGGCTTTGATCTCCTCCACGTTATCCGCCACAAAATAGCCGATACCGTGATCCATACTGTAGCGGATGTCCTCATCGGTCTTGTTGTTGCTGTGAAAGTAGGCCTGGCCCAAGTCGTAGCCCGCCCGGAGGGCGGTGTAAATTTCGCCGGAGGACACCACGTCGATGCCCATGCCCTCCTCCCGCATGATCTCATAGATGCGCTGGAAGGAGTTGGCCTTGCTGGCGTACAGGGGCCGGGCGCCGGGGCCGAAGTGCCTGCGGAACGCCTCGGTATACACCTGGCAGTTGGCGCGGATCCGGTCCTCGTCCATCAGGTAGAGGGGGGTGCCGTACTGCCGGGCCAGCTCCACAGTGTCCTGACCGGCAAAGAGCAGGCGCCCGTTAGAGACGGTAAGGTTGTCGCAGATCATGTCTCATTTCCTTTCTGTTTCTCTGGAAGATATCCCGCCCCGCAGGGGGCCCCGGGGGGATGCTATTTGGCGTGTCTGGCCGCAATGGCCCTGTCCAGCCAGTCCTTGCCGTCGGTGACGCGGGCGACGATGTAGCACACCACATAGTCGCCGGCGGAGTTGATCATTGTGGCCGGGGGATCTACCAGGTTGCCGATGGCCACCAGGATGGGGAAGGCAACCTCAATCTGCTGGGGGAAGAAGATGGAGCAGATGATGTACTCACCGATGTAGCCTCCGCCGGGCACGCCGGACATGCCCACCGAGGAGAGCACCGCCACAGCCACCACCGCCGGGAGCATGGTCCAGGGCATATCCACGCCCATGGCCCCCAGGACAAAGGCGATTTTCAGCACGCAGGAGAAGCAGGAGCCGTCCATATGCATGGTGGCGCCCATGGGCACGACCATATCGGCCACATCCTTGGGGATGCCGGTGTCCTCCGCCTCACGCAGGTTGGTGGGGATGGTGGCGGAGGAGGAGCAGGTGCCCAGCGACATGATGGCGGGCCTTGCGATGTGCTGGAACATAGTCTTGATGCCGTGCCTGCCGCCGCCGATATAGGCGAAGAGGGGAAAGGCGGTGAAGATGTAGATAAAGCACAGGGGATAGTACACCACCATGGCCCGGCCATAGGCGGAGGCCACGCTGGAGCCGTAGGTGGCTACCAGATCCGCAAACAGGGCGAAGAAGGCGATGGGGGCGTAATAGGTGATGATCTTCACAAAGGCCATCATCACTTCGGTCAGGCCGTCGAGGAACTTGCCGATGACGTGGTCGGGGCCGCCCACCAGATTGGTGGCAAAGCCGAACAGGATGGAGAAGACGATCAGCGGCAGCATGGCGCTGCGGCTCAGCAGGCCCACAAAGTCGTCGGTGGTGAAGAAGTTCACGATCATGTCGGCGAGGGAGGCGTGCTCGCCGATGGCCTCGGTGGCCATGTCGGTCCAGGGCTCCAGCACCGGGGGAACCAGCTTCATGACAATGAACATGATGACGGCGGCAACGGCGCCGGTGACCACGAAGGTGAGCACGGTGGTGCCCATGATCTTGCCTGCCCGTTTCCGGCTGCGTACGCTGGCCACGGAGTTGGAGATGGAGGCGAACACCAGCGGCACCACCACGCAGAACATCATATTGATGAACACGGTGCCGGCGGGCTTGATAAAGTGACCAAATTCAGGAAAGAACCAGCCGGCCACGCAGCCGGCTACCATGGCAAACAGCATCAGGGCCAGGAAGCGGTAGTTCTTCATAACTGTGGATTTGTCCATAACAATACCTCTCTTTCTTCTAACACACAGAACTGCCGGTGGGGTATGCGGCGTCACCTCCTCTCTCAGTGTACCGCACCGGCGGCCGCTCTATCACTCAAAGGGGCAGTTCCTCGTCGGTGAGCTCCCCTTTTGCAACCATATTGGTGGGCCCGGTCAGAAAGAGGTGTTCCACCGTGGAGCCGCGGCGCTCCACATCCACCACCAGCTCGCCCCCCGTCATCTGGACGGCCACCGCCCGGCCGCTGACCGCGCCCTGGAGGGTCAGCACGGCGGCCACCGAGCCGGTGCCCGTGCCGCAGGCGTAGGTGAAGCCCTCCACGCCCCGCTCAAAGGTGCGCTCCCAGATCCGCCCCGGTCCCTCCACATCGAAGAAATTGACATTTGCGCCCTTGGGGAAGGCGGGGTGGGCCCGCAGCTTCCGCCCCAGGGCGAACAGCTCCGCCTCCGGCCGGCCGCGCAGTCCCGGAAGCGGAACCACTGCATGGGGCAGGCCGGGATCTCCCAGCTCCACATAGGAGCAGGGATAGGTCTTGCCGTCCACCTCCACGGGGTAGTCCAGCCGGAGGGTGGTGGGCCGGTTGAGTTCGATTTTATACTGCCGCCGGGTGATGCGCCGGCCGGTGACCAGGCCAGCGGTGGTCTCCACCCTCTGGAGCTCTCCGGCCAGCCCGATCTCATAGCCATAGCGGCAGATGCACCGGGCCCCGTTGCCGCACATCTCGCCCGCGCTGCCGTCGGAGTTGTAAAACAGCATTCGGTAGTCCCCGCCGGACTGCGGCCGCTCCACCACCATCAGACCGTCCGCCCCAATGGACAGGCGGCGCTCGCACAGCCGCCGGGCCAGGGCGGGAAAGCAATCCGCCGACAGCCCCTCCTGTAGATTGTTGAGGATAATAAAGTCGTTGCCTGCGCCGTTCATTTTCCAAAACTGCATCGAAGGCTCCCTCCCATTAAACGTGCTCCTTGTCTCATTGCCTATGCAAGCTGCATGCCAGGCGGCCAAGGGGGGCGAAGTTCAGCGGTTCCAACAAAATATGGCCGTCAAATTCAGACAGAATCCGCAAAACATGGGGCGCAAGATCCAGCATCCCCGGAACCTGGGTGAAAAAAACGGGAAATGGAGTTCGGATTTCCGAACTCCATTTCCCAAAAACAGGACGTGTTTAGTCCAGTTGGTATTCCTTCAGCTTGCCGTAAAACACGGTCTTGGACAGGCCCAGCAGCTCCATGGCCTTCACACGGCTGCCGCCGCACTGGGCCAGGGTCTGCCGGAGAATCTGCCTTTCCTCCCGCTTGAGCCGTTCCTTCAGCGTGAGCGGGGCGGGCGCTGTGCCCTCCAGGTGGATGTGCTCGGCATAGATAAGCTCCGACTCGGAGAGGGCCACGGCGTTCTCCAGTACGTTTTCCAGCTCCCGGATGTTGCCCGGCCAGTTGTAGGCCAGCAGCTTGCCAAAGGCCTCGCCGGACAGGCTCCTGGGCGGGACGCCGTACTTCTGGGGAATCTTCTCCATCAGCCGGTCGATGAGGAAGCACACGTCCTCGGGACAACTGCGCAGGGGAGGCAGCTCCACAGAGAAGGCGCTGAGCCGGTAGTAGAGATCCTGGCGGAAGCGCCCGGCGGCCACCTCTGCCCTCAGATCCCGGTTGGTGGCCGCCAGGATGCGCACATCCACCGGCACGGACCGGGTGGAGCCCACCCGGCAGACCACCTTGTTCTGGATTACACTGAGCAGCTTGGCCTGGATCTGGAGGGGGATCTCGCCAATCTCGTCCAGGAAGATGGTGCCGCCGTCGGCCGCCTCAAAAAAGCCCGCCTTGCCCTGGGGGTTCGCCCCTGTGAAGGCGCCCCCCACATAGCCGAACATCTCGCTTTCAAACAGGGTGGGGGAGATGGTGGCGCAGTCCACCGTGACGAAGGGGCCGCGGCGGGGCTGGGCCTGACGGATGGCCTGGGCGAGGAAGGACTTTCCGGTGCCGTTCTCGCCGGTGATCAGGATGCCGCAGTCCAGCTGGGACAGCTTGTAGACCCGGTGCCGGACGGAGGCCGGCAGGGTGTCGAAGCCGAAGCGCTCCGCAAAGGACGCCTCCTGGGGCGCGTCCTTGCGGGCGGTCTCCCGGTAGGTCCGCTCGGCCATCTTGATGGCATTGTTGCGCTCCAGGATGGTCACATGGATATCCTCAATGTTCCGGAACTTGACGATCACTCCGTCCGGGCGTCCGCCCTCCGCCCCGGGCACGGGGAGAAGGGTGGCCACCAGCTCAAAGCCGTTGATCTCGTACTCCCGGTCCTCAAGCCTCGGCGCCTGTCCGTTGAGCACCCGGGCGAGATCCCGCTCAAACTGCGCCCCCTCAAAGAAGTCGCGGAAGTGATAGCCCTCCACCTGGAGGGACAGCCCGGCCCGTTTTTCGCTGTAGGAGCCGCCCCGGAGCAGGTGGCCGATGCCCTCCCTGCGGGCGGAGTAGCCCTTCTCCTGCCAGAACTTCACCCGGCCAGTCGCCCCGTCCAGAACCACCATCTGTCCAATGCAGCGGAAATACCCGATGGTGTAGACGGTGTCCCTTACCGTAACGGTGACGCTGCGGCGCTCGATGGACAGGCGGATCGGGATCCCCTCACAGACGGTCTCCAGACAGAGGCTGTCCGCGTCCTGGTCTGGCAGGAACTTGTAGACGGGCCGCCGGCCGGGCATGTCGAAGACGCCAGCCGCCACCAGCCGGTCGTTGACGCGGAGCCTGGGCTCCCGGATGCCGATACGGGCGAGATCCTCCGGCCGCAGCGCCCCGTCGTCCGCGCCGATGGCTGTGTCGGCGATCAGCACCAGGTCGCCCGGCTCCAACCGCCCGGCGGGGTGGGGGTGCTGGCTGTTGTGGTAGAGGCCGAACCTCACCTTGGCCTGCTGGTTGATATGGGTGATGATGCCATCCCGATCCAGGGTGAAAATGGCATGGGATGAGGAATCCATGAGACATTGCAGAAGATCCATAGCGGTGCTCCTCTCCGGGCGGGCCGGGAAATCACCTCTATTGTACGGGAGAAAGGAGCCGGTGTAAATACCGGATTTGGAGGGGGTTCGCCGCCTGTATGCAGAAACGCACCTGACTTCGGAGGGAAATCAGGTGCGCATTCCCCGTGGGGCTCAGCAGCGGGCGGAGAGGACGCGCAGGATGTCCTCTGCCGGGGGCGGGCAGCCTGGAACCTGCTCTTCGGCGCAGTTGCAGCAGGCGCCGATTCCAAGGCCGTCAAAGGGAACTCCGCGCCAGCCCTGGCCGATGGCTATGGGTAGGCCTTGTACGCCGCTGGTGTGGAGGGCGCGCACCAGGCTTGCGTAGCAGGCCGAGCAGGCGCTTCTGGCCTGGACGGTGCGGGTGAGGGCGGCCACGGCGCCGGAGGGGGCGGGGTAGTCCGCCGCCGCGGAGGGCTCGTTGAGGCGCACCACATCTCCCTCCTCCAGCCGGGTGGAGCCGGCCCCCCAGGCCTCGGCCATCTGGATATAGGGCACCTGCTCCAGGGCCAGGCCCATAAGGCGGCAGCCGTAGGCGTCCAACTGCACGGGGTCCTCACCCAGCAGCATCCGGCCCGTGGGGACGGGGTTGCCCCCCTCCTCAAAATCCAGATCCCCGCAGAGGCTGTCCACGATGGTCAGCTCCGGCCGCAGGGCGGCGGCCAGGGCGGCGATGGGGCGCATCAGCCCCTCGGAGTGGAAGCGCCGCTTCTCCCGGTCGGGCAGGCAGCCCTTGCAGTTTTTTAGGGCGCAGGTCATGGCGGTCTGGCAGTGGCCCTTGAGCACGGGCAGGTTGATGAGGTAGTCCGCGTCCAGGGCGCGGCAGCAGATGTCCATGGGCCGCAGGGGGGTGTCCACCCGGCGGGTCTTGTCCCGCTTGAGGTCGAAGAGGGGCACGCCGTACTTCTTCCCCACCGCCTCGTATCCCGCCGCCCGGAAGGCCCGGCCGGTGTCGTCCCCCACCCAGGAGCCCTCGATGATGGAGATATCCCGGAAGCCATGGTCACGCAGATACTCGATGGCGCCGGACAGGACGCCGGCGTGGGGGGTGGCGCCGGTTTCGGGGGAGGCGGCCACCACCAGGTTGGGCTTGAGGGCCACCGAGGCCCCGGAGGGGATTTTGCACGCTGCGCCGGCGGACTCCATCAGGGCGCGGGTCATGGCGTGGGCATTGGTGCCAAAGATCTCATAGATGCGGCTCATTGCGGCAACTCCTTTTCTTGCGCGGCGCACTCGGGACGGAAATAGGCGGCGGCCAGGGCGATGAAATACTGGGCGGATTTGGACAGGTAGCGATTGCGCCGGTAGCAGGCAGACACGGTCCAGGCGGGATGGGCAGACAGGCGGAAGCAGGCCACGTCCTCCACCCCCTGGACGTAGTAGGCGGGGACGATGGAGCAGCTCAGCCCCTTCTGTACCATGGAGACATTGGCCCGGTTGCTGGCGGTCTCCAGAAAGAGGTTGGGCTTTCGCCCCGCCCGCTCAAACAGGGGGGCGATGACCTCCCGCTGGGTGGAGGAGCGGTAGATGAGGCAGAAGGTCAGGTCCCAGAGGCACTCCGTGTCCAGCACCGTCAGGGGCGCGCCCGGCGGCGCGGCCCTGGCCGCCAGCGGATGGCTGCGGGGCGTGATGAGCAGGAACTCCTCCCGCAGGAGGGGGACGCAGGTCAGCCCCGGAACCTCCCCCTCCGGCCTGGAGATGAAGCCCAGATCCAGCTCGTCCCCGGCCAGCATCTCCAACTGCCGCCGGACGCTGATCTCCCGCGGGGTCACTGTCACCTCGGGATAGCTCTGATAGAACCGTGGGTACACGGCCATGAACATCTCCATGCCCCGCTCCGGGGCGAAGGCAAGGGAGAGGGTGCCCCGCCTCCGGTCGGCGATGTCGTGGATGATGCGGTAGGCCTCGTTTTTTAGCTCCAGCATCCGGCGGGCGTAGTCCGCGTAGACCCTGCCGGCCTCAGTGAGGGCAAAGCTGCTGCGGGAGCGGAAAAAGAGGCGGGTGCCCAGCTCATGCTCCAGCTTCAGAAGCTGCTGGTCCAGGGCGGACTGGGTGATGAACAGCTTGGCCGCGGCCTTGCTGATGCCGCCCTCCTGGGCGATGGTGAGAATATAGGTCATCTGTTTGACGTCCATGGCCGATCACTCCTTGCCGGTAAAAGGGCGCGCCCCCGGCTCCGCGTGGGAAGGTCGGGGGCGCAGCGGGGGAAAGGAACCACTCAGCGGCGGATGAGAAGCACCGCCACGTCGTTGACATTGGTGCCCGTCGCCCCCGTGTGGAGCAGGCCGCCGCAGGCGGCCAGGGCGTGGTAGGCGTCGTTGTTCTTCAAAACCTCAAAGATGCGCACGCCCTGCCTGGCCAGCCGCTCCTTTGTCCCGCCGTCCACGAAGCCGCCGGCGGCGTCGGTGGGGCCGTCGGTGCCGTCGCTGCCCAGAGAGAACACCGCCGTGTCCTCCAGTCCGGCGATGCCGGCGGCGGCGGAGAGGGCCAGCTCCTGGTTGCGCCCGCCCAGGCCGGAGCCGGTCAGGTGCACCACGGTCTCCCCCCCGGCCAGGAAGGCCAGGGAGCGCTCCGTATCCTGGTGGGCGCGGGCTACGGCGGCCAGGAAGGCCCCCGCCTCCCGGGCCTCGCAGTCCAGGCTGTCGGTGAGCAGCACCGGCTCATAGCCCAGTTCCCGGCAGGCCGCGGATGCGGCGGCGCACAGCTCCCGCACGCTGCCGGTGATAAGAGTCTCCACATTGTCCAGAACCTTGGGCGTCTCCCGCTCCAGGCACTGGGAGGCCTCGGGCGACAGGCGCAGGCCGTACTGCTCCGCGATGCGGCGGGCATCGGCACAGGTGGAGGAGTCGGGGTAGGCCGGGCCGGAGGCGATCATGTCCAGCGGATCGCCGATGATGTCCGACAGGACGATGGAGAATACCTTTGCCGGGGCGCAGTGCTGGGCAAACCGCCCGCCCTTGACGGCGGAGAGCCGCTTGCGGATGGTGTTCATCTCCACGATGTCCGCCCCGCTGGCCAGAAGGCTCTGGGTGATGGACTGGAGTTCCTCCTGGGGGACCAGCGGCGCCTCGAAGAGGGCGGAGCCGCCGCCGGAGAGGAGAAAGAGGACGGTGTCCTCCGCCGTCAGGCCGTCCGTGAGGGCCAGCGCCTCCTCCGTGGCGGAAAAGGTGTCCTGGTCGGGGACGGGATGCCCCGCCTCCCGGATGAGCAGGGAGCCGATGGGGCCCTGGGCATGGCCGTGCTTGGTGATGATGATGCCGCCGTCCAGCCGCCCCCCCACGCAGTCGCAGGCGGCGCGGGCCATAGACCAGGCGGCCTTGCCCACGGCCACCAGCACCACCCGGCCGCCCTGAAAGGGGTTCCCCTCCAGGGCGCGGCGAACCGCCGCGTCGGGCTGGACAGCGGCGATGGCCCGGCGGACAATCTGATCACAGTCGTTTCTCAGTTTCATGCGTTCCTCCATGGTCGCCTCGCGGAGAGGCTTAAATCAGGCCGGCCTCAGACATGGTGCGGCGGAAGCCCTCTTTGGCGGGGCCCTCCGGGGTGGGGAGGCTGGGCCGGTAGGGCGCGCCCACATCCCGGCCGCGGAGCGCGGCCATGTCCTTGGCGGCCACAGGGAAGCTGGCGGGGTCCATGGCCAGACGGACGGGGTTGAGCTTGAACTGGGCCTCCAGGCTGCCCTGGAGATCCCCGGCGGCAAACTTGTTGTAGACGTCGGTGATCAGCTCGGGCATGAAGTTGGCCGCGGTGCACACGCCGCCCACCGCGCCGTGGCAAAGGCTGGCGTACAGCAGGGTATCCTTGCCGCCGAACACCTTGAAGCCCACGTCGCGGGTACGGCGGATGAACTCGGCGGTGAGGGTGATGTCGCCGCTGGTGTCCTTCATGCCCACAATGTTTTCCACCTGATGGGCCAGGGCGTCCACGAGATCGGCGGTGAGGGTATACCCCACCCGCCCGGGGTTGTTGTAGAGCAGCATGGGCGCGCCGGGGACGCTTTCGGCGATGGTCTTGAAGTGCTGGAACAGCTCGTCATAGGTGGGCTTGAGGAACATGGGCTGGAGCACACTGACGCCGGCGGCGCCGTTGGCCACGGCCATTTTGGCCAGACGGCAGCACTTCTGGGTGCGGATGGCGCCAATGCCGAAGTAGACGGGGACGCGGCCAGCGGCCTGATCCACCATAATCTTCAGGCCCCGCTCCATCTCGTCCTCTTCTACCATATAGAACTCGCCGTTGCTGCCAAAGGCCAGAATACCGGACACGCCGCCCTTGATGACGTAGTCCACCTGGTCGCGGAGCCTGGCCTCGTCAATGCGCTCCTCCCCGTCGATGGGGGTGAGTATGGGCACCACGACGCCCTTGATAAAATCCGTATTCATGATCGATCACCTCGCACTCGTGTCGGGCGGCCTTACAGGGACTCGATGCCGGTGAGCTTCTTGTAGTACTTGATGATGGAGCTGTGATCGTCCTGGCCGCAGCCGTTGTTGTGCAGCCACTGGAAGATCTCCTGCACCGCGGCGGTCATGGGCAGGGGGGAGCCCACGGTGTGGGCGCAGTCCAGGGCGTTGTTCAGATCCTTGATGTGCAGGTCAATCTTGAAGCCGGGCTTGTCGTTGCCCTCGATCATCATGGGGGCCTTGGCGTTCATGACGGTAGAGCCGGCCAGACCGCCGCGGATGGCCTGGAACACCAGCTCGGGGTCCACGCCCGCCATCTTGGCCAGGGTCAGGGCCTCGGACAGGGCCTGGATGTTGCAGGCCACGATAATCTGGTTGGCCAGCTTGGTGGTGTTGCCCGCGCCCACGTCGCCGCAGCGCACCACAGAGGCGCCCATGGCGCCCAGGATGTCCTTGTACTGGTCAAAGACCTCCTGCTTGCCGCCCACCATGAAGGAAAGGGTGCCGTCGATGGCCTTGGGCTCGCCGCCGGAGACGGGGGCGTCCAGCATCTCGATGCCGCGCTTGGCCAGCTCCGCCGCGATCTCCTTGGAGGCCACGGGGTTGATGGAGCTCATGTCGATGAACACGCTGCCCGGCTTCATGTGGGCGGCCACGCCGTCCTCCCCCAGCATGACAGCCTTTACCTGGGGGCTGTTGGGTACCATGGTCAGCACCACGTCGCAGGTCTCGCCGATCTCTGCGTTGGTGGCGGCCTTGGCCCCGGCGGCTACGATCTCGTCCACGCTGGCCTGGTTCAGATCGCTGACCGTGAGGTCATAGCCCGCCTTGAGCAGGTTCTTCGCCATGGGCTTGCCCATAATGCCAAGACCGATCAGTCCGATTTTCATAATACATTTCCTCCTTAAAATAATAGCACAGATTGGGGTGGATAGGAACTATAAAAGCGGGACTCACGCGTTGGCGCGGGCCACGTTTTTGGTGACAATCACATCGGCGCCCAGGCCGCACACGTTGTGCAGGACGACCTGGCCGATTGCGGTGGGGGCCTGGAGCCGGACGGTGTTGATGGCCTCCATCACCCGGAAGATGTCCTTCTTGGGGATGGGGCGGCTGAGCCGCACGCTGGCCAGGGGCAGTTCGCCGCCCTCCACCAGTACGCTGGTGGCGATATTGCGCTGGGGGTCGGTGAGCTCCTGGCGGACATAGGCGTCTCCCTTGGAACAGGTGGCCCCCTGGACGGCGTACACCGTGTCCCCCTCATATTCGGCTGTGATCTCACAGCTGTTGGGGCAGATAATACAGGTAAAACTCCGCGTCACTGCACGCTCACCTCCAAATCACCGGACTGCTCCAGCGCCGCGGCGCGGATGGGAAGCTGAAGCATCTCGGCAGGGAGTGCCTTGGGCAGCCTGCGCCGCAACACCTCGCGGCCGTCCTGCGTCACGGTCAGGGTGACGGCCTTCATGGGCCGGGACACCCGCAGGGAGAGGGTGAAATCCCGGCTGCCGCTGATGCGCTGGGGGATGACGTGGCCCACGTTGGCGCCCGCCCTGACCTCCAGGGGACAGGGGGGAAGCGCATGGTTTTTCAGGTACTCCGCCGCCGACGAGGCCAGGGCCTCCGCCTCCAGGGAGACGAAGTCCACCAGATCGTGGACATGGAGCACGTTGCCCGCGGCAAAGACGCCGGGAATGCTGGTCTGGTAGTGCTCATCCACAAAGGCGCCCTTGGTGCGCCCGTCCACCGCCAGGCCGGAGCCGTTGGCGATGTCCCCGGCGGGGATGAGGCCCACCGAGAGAATCAGCGTGTCGCACTCCACCCGCTCCTCCGTGCCGGGGATGGGGCGGAGGCGTTCGTCGACCTGGGAGACCGTAACGGCCTCCAGACGCGCCCGGCCGTGAATATCGGTGACGGTATGGCTCAGGTACAGGGGGATGCCATAGTCGTTGAGGCACTGCTCAATGTTGCGGGGCAGGCCGCTGGGATAGGGCTGCACCTCATAGACGGCCTTCACATGGGCCCCCTCCAGGGTCATGCGGCGGGCCATGATTATGCCGATGTCACCGCTGCCCAGAATGACCACCTCCCGGCCCACCATGAGGTTGCGCAGGTTGATGTACTCCTGGGCCACACCGGCGGTGTAGATGCCCGCCGGGCGGCTGCCCGGAATGGCCAGGGCGCCCCGGGTACGCTCCCGGCAGCCCATGGTGAGAATCACCGCGTCGCCCCGGAGCTGTTTGAGCCCGGCGGGGCCGGAGGCGGTGACGGTGCGGTCGGCCTCCAGGGAGAGAACGGTGGTGTCGGTAAGGCAGGTGATGCCCAGCTCCTCCGCCTGGGCCACGAACCGCTGGGCGTACTCGGGGCCGGAGAGGGTCTCGCCGAAGCGGGTGAGGCCGAAGCCGTCGTGGATGCACTGACGGAGGATGCCGCCGGGGCGGTGCTCCCGCTCCAGCACCACCACGTCGTCGACGCCCTTCTGCCTGAGCCGGATGGCGGCGGCCAGGCCGGCGGGCCCGCCGCCGATGATTACCGCCTGATGGCGTTCCACGTTCATGCCGGCTCCCCTCCTTTCACTGACCCGGTGAACATCCAGGAGCCCTCCGGCCCCAGGTGGATGTCCCTGAAGTCCTCTCCCAGCTCCCGGCGGAGGGCCTCGGTGATGCGGGTCTCGCAGTAGCCGCCCTGGCAGCGGCCCATGGTGGCACGGGTGCGCACCTTGATACCGTTGACGGTGTGGACGCCCAGGGGGTTGTGGATGGCCTGGAGAATTTCGGCCTTGGTGACCTTCTCGCAGCGGCAGAAGATCTCGCCGTAGTCCGGGTTCTCCGCGATGGCGGCGGCCCGCTCCTCGTCGGTCATATCGGCAAAACGGCGGATGCCGTGCCGGATGGGATCAAAGTCGGGATTGGGCTCCAGCGCCTCCTGCCGGGCGATGAGGGCCACGGCCCGGCGGGCCAGCGGGAGGGCGGAGGTGACGCCGGGGGACTCGATGCCCACCAGGTTGACCACGCCGGGCGCCTCGTCCCGGCACTCCAGCACGAAGTCCTGCACCGCGCCGGTGGCGGGGTCGATGCGCTTGGGCCGGATGCCGGCAAAATTGCGGATGAAGTAAGCGCGGTCCATGTGCTTGAACATCCGCGAACCGCTCTCAATGAGGCCGTCCATGGCGGCCTGGGTGGACTCGTAGTCCTGGAAATCCCGCGCCAATTGGCTGTCGGGCCCCACCAGTACATTTCCGTCCACGGTGGGCGTGGCATGGGTGTCAAACGTATTGTCCGGATTGGGGGCGGGATAGACGGGAATCTTGGCAAACTGGCCCGCCAGCTTGTCAAGAACGAAGTATTCGCCTTTGACCGGCTTAATGACATAGCCGGGAATGCCCAGCTGCCCGCTGACCACGGCGGAGTTGAGCCCCGCGCTGTTCACCACCCAGCGGGTGTGGAAGTCGCCCCTGGTGGTGTGGAGCAGGTGGGTGCCGTCGGCCTGCCGGGTCTCGCCGGTGAAAGCGCAGTTGAGGTGGTACTCCGCCCCGTTGTGAACCGCGTTCTCCGCCAGGGCGATGGTGTAGAGGAAGGGGTCCAGGATACCGCTGGCCGGGCACCACATGGCGAAATTTCCGCCGGCGCTGGGGTCAAGCTCATCCATCCGCTTGCGGTCGATGAGTTCCAGACCCTTCACGCCGTTGGCCTCGCCCCGGGCCATGAATTGCTCCAGCCGCTGCCGGTGCTCATCGGTGAAGCCCACGATGAGCTTGCCGGTGCGCTTAAAGGGGACATCCAGCTCGCGGGCTACCTGGTCGAACTCCTGGTTGCCCTCCACGGCGCAGATGGCCTTGAGGGAGCCGGTCTTATAGAGGAACCCGGCGTGGAGCATACCGGTGTTGCGCCCACTGGTCTGGGTGCAGACGTCGCTCTCCTTCTCCAGCACGGCGATGCGCAGCTTGTACCGGGAGAGCTCCCGGGCGATGGCGCTGCCCACCACCCCACCGCCGATGATGACGACATCATAGGACTGCTGCATAGGGATGGCTCCTTTCTCCATCAAAGGAACAGGGTCAAAATGGGGACGGTGACCAGGCTGGTCAGCGTCGAGATAAACACACACTTGGAGGCGAACTGGGCGTCCGCCCCGTATTTCTGGGCCAGGATGGCGGTGGTGGAGCCGATGGGCATGCCGGTGAGCACCACGCTTACCCCGGCGGTGAGGGGATCTACCCCCAGCAGCCGCAGGGCCACGAGGCACACGGCGGGCAGCAGGAGCTGGCGCACCGCCACCAGATAGAAGCACTTGGGGTCGAACACGGTCTTGAGGGGCACGTCGGCCAGGATGGCCCCCACCAGGGCCATGGCCATGGGGGAGGTACAGGCCCCCAGGTTATCCACCGCGGTATCCACAAAGTGGGGCAGGGGGAGCTGGAAGAGCATCCATACCAGCCCCACCTCCACGGCGATGATGCCGGGGTTGAGCAGCACCTTTCGGACGGCCTGCTTGGTGTCGGCCTTGGTAAACAGGGAGATGCCGGCGCTCCACATGAGGATGCGGGTGGGGATGATGAACAGGGAGCCCAGAAAGAGGCCCTCGTCGCCGTAGGCGCCGCTGACCACGGGCAGTCCGGCAAAGCCGGAGTTGGTGACCAGGGTGCCGTACTGGAGGATGCTCTTCTCCCCATAGGGAAAGCGGTTGTAGAGCACCTTGCCCAGCAGCAGGGCCGCCGCGGCCATGACGGTGGCGATGAGGACGGCCACGCCCCCCTGCTTGAGGGACTCCAGGCTGAACTCCATGTGGAAGGACTCAAAGATCATGCAGGGCAGGGTGATGAGCACCACAAAGTCGGTCAGCTTATCCCGGGCCGCGTCGTTGAAAATGCCCTTCTTGCGGCAGAAGAAGCCCACCGCCATGTAGATGAAGAGGACGGTCTGCACGTCCACCATCTTGAAAAAGCTGTCCATACTACCCCTCGATGGGGGTGAGAAGGGCCCCGTCCCCGTCAAATTCCAGCGGCTCGGGCTCAGAGCAGGCCGCCACGCCGGGCCATTTACCCGCCTTCACGTCCCTGTAATAGGCCTCGCTGAGCATGATGCGGCCGATGTGGAGGCTGTTTGGGATGCGGATGATCCGGGCGCGGTTGCGGTCGATGCCGGTGCAGGTGCGGATACACATCTGAATAGCCTCCCTGTCGTTGGCCACCACGCAGGGGATGCGGGCGGAGGTGAGGACGGTAGAGGTGAGACAGTTGGGGTACATCTTTTCCGTGTCGATTTTGTCAAAGAACCGCTTTGTGATCACGTTGGCCAGGCCCACGCCCAGGGCGTTACCGTGGCTGGCCGCGCTCAGATCGAGAAAGCAGGTGCGCTGCACCTCCACCCCGCCGTGGGCGTACTCGGTGGAAAAGGTGCCGGTAATGTTGGGGTCCACGCCGGTGCCCGAGTAGTTCTTGCCCGTCTCGTCCACCACCAGCACGTCGCAGGCGCCCACCAGCAGGGAGGGCATCCGCTCAAAGGCGTACTGGAGCAGCTCCGGTTCCCGGGCGAGAATGTCGTCCCTGTCGATGGCCTCGATGCGGCAGGTCTCGTCATAGGCGTTCTCGATACAGGGCAGGGCAAAGAGGATGGGGGCCCTGGCCAGAATGACCTTGGCGATGGAGGGGATGTTGGCCCCGATCTTGCCCATGCCGTCGGAGTGGACCCGCTCGGCCCCCTTCTGCTTGCCCAGGCCCACGGCGAGCATCTTGCAGGGCCCGCTCTCGTAGGGGCCGCGGAAGGCGTTGTGGGGCTTGAGGCGGCAGGAGACGATGATACCGTCGGCCTCATAGGCGTTTTTGTCCAGGTACACCGGCAGGCCGGTGTCGGAGGCGCCCAGCTCCACCACCTCCATGCTGCTGCGGATCTCACAGCCCATGGCCTCCGGGGTGATGCCGTAGCTGGCCAGCACCTCCAACTGCCCCTCGGCAGTGGCGCCGCCGTGGCTGCCCATGGCGGGCACAATGAAGGGGACGGCGCCCCTGGCCTTTACAAAGTCCACGATGGACCGGGTGATGAGGTCCACGTTGGCGATGCCCCGGCTGCCCGCCGTGATGGCGATGGACATGCCGGGCCGGATTTTGGAGCGGAAGGGCTCCCGGGACAGCTCCCCCGCCACGGCGGCGGGGATGTCTGCGGGGGCAATGCGCTCCCGGGGGAAGAGCTGCTCGGCGCGGAACATGCGGGGAATGGGCACGTCGGCCAGCAGACGGGAGACGACGCCCCCCTGTTTGATTTCCATACCAAACCGACCTTTCTCTTGTCAGGTAATAGGCGCGGGATTGAAGATGCACAGGTCGTTGTGGAAGCCGTACTGGTCGGAGTAGGGCTTCTTCACGCCGCTGGCCACGTCCAGAATCAGGTGGAACAGCTCGGCGCCCACGTCGGCGATGGTCTTCTCGCCGGTGGCGATGGGGCCGGCGTTGACGTCGATGAGGTCAAACCAGTGCTCCTTCATCTCGTTGCGGGAACAGACCTTGATGACCGGGGCGGCGGCCAGCCCGTAGGGGGTGCCCCGGCCGGTCATAAAGACCTGAAGCCCGATGCCGCTGGCCAACTGGCAGGGCCCGCAGACGATGTCGCTGGCGGGAGTGGCGGCGTAGATCAGGCCGTGCTTATGGGGCTTCTCCGCCGGGGAGAGCACCTCCTCGATGGGGGCGGTGCCCGACTTGGCGATGGAGCCCATGGCCTTCTCCACGATGTTGGCCAGGCCGCCCTTCTTGTTGCCGGGGGTGGGGTTGGCGTCCCGGTCCACGCCGCCGGCGTCCAGATAGTCGTCGTACCACTTCATCTCGGCGGCCAGCTTGTCCCGGGCGGCCGCGTCGCGGCAGCGGGCGGCCAGCAGATGCACTCCGTCGCGCACCTCGGTGACCTCGCTGAACAGGACGGTGGCGCCGCCCTTCACCAGCATGTCGGCGGCGTAGCCGGCGCTGGGGTTGGCGGTGAGGCCGGAGAAGGCGTCGGAGCCGCCGCACTGCATGCCGATGAGCAGCTCGCTGAGGGGCAGCTCCTCCCGGCGGCGCTCGTTGAGCCGTTTCAGCTTCCGCTCGGCCATCTCCATCAGGGCCTGCATCATGGCGTCGTGGCCCCGGTAGTCCTGGAGGGTGAGGGTGTTCTCCGGGGTGATGTCCTCCGGGGGGAGCACCATGTCGTAGGTGAGCTTTTCACAGCCCAGGCCCACCACCATCAATTCGCCGCCGAAGTTGGGGTGGCGGATGAGGTTGGTGACCGCCCGGATGGGGATATGGGCCTCCCGGGCCTTAATGGCCACGCCGCAGCCGTAGGGGTGGTTCACTGCCACCACGCCGTCCACATTGGGGTACTTGGGCAGCAGCTCCCGCTTGATGCGCTCCACCGCCACGTTGACCACACCGGCGGCGCACTGGACGGTGGTGACAATGCCCAGCAGGTTGCGGGTGCCTGCGGGGCCGGTTTTGTTGCGGTAGCCCATCCAGGTTCTGCGGGGCGGATCGGGCAGCTCTTCCATTGGGACGATGCTGGTCCCGTAGGGCATGTCGTCCAGGCCGGGGGACTGAGGCAGGTCCAGCATGTGCTCGTTGATCCAGGCCCCCACGGGGATGGGAGCCTTGGCGCAGCCCAGCACCACGCCGTAGCGGACCACCTCGCCCCCCTTGGGGATGTCAGTCAGGGCGATCTTGTGGGCCTGGGGGATGTCCTCACGGGTGACGACGCCGGGCATGATCTCGGTGCCGCGGGGGATATCGTGGACCGCGATGGCCACGTTATCCGCGTCCTTGACCTTGATGTAAAGTGGTGCACTCATAGACGAATACTCCCTTTTGACTCGATGTTATTCCACCGGGCGCGGGGCGCGCCGGACGGAATGACATCGAGGCGTTATGATGATTACTGCTTGCCGGAGAGCTCCTTCTCCTGGCGCTTGGCCTTGCGGTTGTCCAGAACGGCGTAGACCACGGACAGGATGATCAGCGCCCAGATAACCCAGCTCATGGGGCGCACGAACAGGCCGGTCAGGGAGCCGTTATAAGCGGTGAGCACCTGAATGAAGTAGTCCTCCAGGTCGCCGCCCAGAATGAAGCCGATGAGGAAGCAGGACACGGGGAAGTGGAACTTCTTGATCAGAAGGCCCACAATGCCGAAGAGCAGCAGGCACCACACGTCGAACATGCGGCCGTTGAGGGTGGCGTAGGCGCCCACGGTGCACATCATGAGCACCACGGGGTACAGGCGCTCCTGGGGAATGAGGACGATCTTCGCCAGCAGCTTCACCGGGAAGAACATGACTAGGTACATCAGGATATTGCAGCACAGCAGGGCCACCAGAATGGTGTTCCAGATCACCGGATTGTTGGTGATGAACAGGGGGCCCACCTGAATGCCCTGGAGCATGAAGGCGCCGATCAGGACGGCGGTGGTGGAGTCGCCGGGAATACCCAGGCTCAGCAGGGGCACCAGGGCGCCGCCGGTCAGGCCGTTGTTGGAAGTCTCAGAGGCGATCAGGCCCTCGGGCACGCCGGTGCCCAGCAGCTCGGGGTGCTTGGACCAGCTCTTGGCCTGGGAGTAGGCGATCAGGGAGGCCGCGGAGCCGCCCACACCGGGCAGGATGCCCATGAAGGTGCCCAGCAGGGCGGAGCGGAACACATTGATGATCTGCCCCTTGAAGTCGTGGAGAAGGCTGAACTTGACGTTGTTCTTGACCTCCAGCGTATCATCCTTGCTGTAGGAGGCGTGCATGCCAGTCTCACACTGCTGGAGCATCTCGGAGACGGCGAACAGGCCGATGAGCACGGGGAAGAGCTGGAAGCCGCTCTGCATCTGGCTCTCCAGGAACTCAGGGACCATGCGGTATTCATTGTTGACGGAGAACTGGTTCATCATGGCTACCAGCACGCCCAGCATACCGATCCACAGGCCGCGGAGCATCTGGCCCCGGGACAGGGCGGCGATGACGGTGAGGGCGAAGAGGATGATGAGGAACTTCTCCACAGCGGAGAACTTGATGGCCCAGCCGGCCAGGATGGGGGTGAAGAGGGCCAGCACCACCAGGGAGATCATGCCGCCCATGAAGGAGGAGGTGACGCCGATTTTCAGGGCGCGTTCTCCCTCGCCCCGCAAGGCCATTGGGTGTCCGTCGAAGGTCGTACACACCGACGACGGGGTGCCGGGAATGTTGATGAGGATGGCGGGGACCAGGCCGCCGGAGATGCCGCCCACATAGAGGCCCAGCAGCAGATAGAGGGCCATCTCCATGGAGTAGGCGTAGGTCAGGGGGAGGAACACGGCCACGGCCATGGTGGCCGTCATACCGGGGATGGCGCCGAAGATGATGCCGATGACGACGCCGAACAGGGCCACGGCGATGTACTCCGGGCCGATCACGAAGGGCAGTTCAAATCCCATGAATCACACCAGCCTTTCTTTAGTAGAGAATGAAGCCCAGGGACGGAATCTCAATGGTGAGGAGACCGGAGGGCAGGGTGATGGCGAACGCGGTGCCGAACACAACGCTGATAATCAGGCAGGCCACCACGGAGATGATCAGGCTGGTGATGTGGTACCTGGGGTTTTTCAACTGCGCCTTGTTGGCAAACAGGGTGTTGAACAGGAACAGGCAGATGATGGACCAGAAGGTAAAGCCCAGCTTGTCCAGCAGGAAGAAGTAGACCACCATCAGGGCGATCGTACCCCAGAATTTGAACTTGTCGTAGTGTTCCACGAAGAAGCGGCCGGGCTTGACAAAAAAGCCCTTGCCCGCCTTGATCCGGGCCCGCCCCTCCAGGGCGATCAGCAGGACGCCCAGAATCACCAGAATTCCAATGGTGATGATGGGGAAAATCCAGTGCTGGGTTGAATACTCCACATTGATACGCATCTTATTACCTCTCTTTCGCAGGGTGGTATCACGGAATATCACCCCGCTGAAGCGCCAACCGCCGGCTGGGCTTCAACGGGGTGACACTCCAACAGATATTAGGTCAGCTCGTCCAGGCCGGGGGCCACGTCGATGATCTCCTGGCCGATGTCCCGCTTGTCGCTGATGAACTGGCGGGAGGCCTCCAGATCCGCCTCCTCGGCGGTGACGGCGCTGTAGAGCAGGCCGGCCATCTCAGCCTGGAAATCGGGGTTCTCACAGACCTTCTGCATGGCGGCGGCGATCTCATTCAGAATGCCCTCGTCCATGTCCTTGGGGAAGAGCATGAAGAAGTCCTTGTTGAAGTCGAAGGGCTCGCCGTTGAAGGTGATGCCGTCGTCGGCCATGGAGATAACGCCGCTGCCCTCCAGGTTGCCGCAGGTGTCAAAGAGCTTCATGGCCAACTGGGCGTCCACGCCCTCCTTGGTGAACTCCACGCAGGAGGAATAGTCGGCGTAGATGATGTCGGTGTTGCCGTCCCAGAGGCGCTGCTTCTTTTCGTCGGTGGTGCCGCCCACCAGGGCCTTGATGCGGCTGGCCACCTCGTCGCCGTACTGCTCCTGAACCCACATATACCACACCACAAAGTCCAGGTGGGAGGCGGAGCCGGACTCAATGTTCACCCGCAGCTCCTCGCCGGGGTTATCGGCCAGCCACTGGGCGGCCTCATTCAGGTTGTTGTAGGGAGCGTCGGCCTTGGCCACAAAGCAGCCGCCGGGGTTGACGCCGATGCGGGGGCCGACGGTCAGGTTCTCCAGGGCGTAATCCTCACTGACCGCGCCGAAGAGTACGCTCAGGAACGCCATGTCGTGGAACATCATGATGGTGGTGCCGTCGCCCTTGGCCTTGGAGATGGTGTCCAGCGCCTGGGCGTTGCCGATGGCGTCCACCTTGCCGTTGAAGCCCATCTCCTCGCCCAGATAGCGGGTGACCATGTCGGCGATCATGTAGGAGTCGCCGCCGGTGGAGGTGGAGCCGATGACCACGCGGACACGCTTGCCCTTCAGGCTGCTCTCGCCGGAGGCGGCGCTGCCGGTCGCCTCGGTGCCGGGATCGCCGGTGGAGGGAGTGTCGGTTTCCGTGTTAGAGGGGGTGCCGCCACAGCCGGCCAGCAGGCCGACTGCCATGGAGGCGGAAAGGAGCAGAGCCGTCAATTTCCTGAACTTCATTGTTCAATTCCTTCCTATTACAATAGATTTACGGTTAAAGGCACGGCAGCCAGCCATGTCTTTTTTCGTATCGTTGCCTAAGCTGTTAGAA
>NZ_CAXSQB010000003.1:0-2952 GCF_964239415.1 Clostridium sp. ATCC BAA-442
CCCCATCCCCTCACTTCTGACATGCCTGATACAACTTTTTCATAGTCAGCGCGTCCTCCGCCTGGGTGCCTGCGCTTTCGCAGATGAAGGTGGGACTCCAGCCCCGGCGGGCCACCTCCGCCATGAGGGGGGCGGGGTCGGGCCCGAAGTCGTCCTGGGCGAAGGTCAGGTGCATCTTCTCGCCCCCGTTGGGGGTAAACTGAATCTTGGAGAAGTGGCTGTGGAAGGCGCCGGCCCGCTCCGCCCCAAGCACCGCCTCGATGCGGTCCAGCATGGACGCGCAGGCCGCAGTCCCCTCCAGCTCCCCCAGGGAGCGGGCGTAAAGGTGGCCGAAGTCCACGCAGGGTACCAGCCGCTCGTCCAGGGTGCACAGCTCCAGCACCTCGTCCAGATCCCCCAGTTGGTTGATCTTGCCCATGGTCTCGGGGCACAGGGCGATGTGTCCATAGCCGGCGTCGTCGCAGGCGGCTATCACCGCTTTCAGGGAGCGCAGGGCGATGTCCAGGGCCTCCCGCCGCGTACGCTTCATCAGCGCGCCGGAATGGATAACCACCCGGCCCGCCCCCATCCAGTCCGCCGCCTGACAGGCCGCGGTGATGTAACCGATGGTCTTTTGCAGGCTCTCGGGGTCGGGGTTTGCCAGGTTGATGAAGTAGGGGGCGTGGAGGGACAGGCGGATGCCCGCCGCCACCGCCGCCGCGCCGATGTTCCTGGCGGTCTCCTCCCGGACATTGACCCCCTTGCCGCACTGGTACTCATAGCAGTCCAGTCCCAGCTCCGCCAGCCAGCGGGGGGCGTCTACCGAGGATTTATAAGGAAAGGACTCGGCGTTGCCCGCCGGGCCGAAGATTGCGCTCATAACGGTTTTGTCCTCCTTTTGCTCCACATGCGGAAGGGCCACTCCGCTCCGTAGCGCAGGTAGCGCCCCGGATTGCCCGCCAGGCGGATAGGCTCCACCAGCAGAGTGAGCACCCCGGCGTTCCGCCCGCCCAGAATGTCGGTAAAGAGCTGATCCCCCACGATGGCAGTCTGCTCCGGTGTGCAGCCCATCTGCTCCATGGCCCGCCGGAAGCCCCCCGGCTTCGGCTTGCCCGCGTGGCCCAGGAAGGGCACGCCCAGCGCCTGGGAAAACCGGCGGGGCCGCTCCGGGTGCCGGTTGTTGGAGAGCACAAAGAGGGTGATCCCCTGCTCTCCCAGGGCCGCCGCCCAGTCCCTCACCGCCTGTGTGGGCTCCGGTTCCCCATAGGGCGCCAGGGTATTGTCCAGATCGGCCAGCAGGAGGCGGATGCCCCGCCGGGCCAGGGCGGCGGGCTCGATGTCGAAAATGCTCCGGCCCGCCCAGTGGGCCAGGATGGGAAGCGCCATGGTTTCACCTCTTCTATTCTCCGTCTTGTCCGCATATAAGTGATTATACCACGTTTTTCAGAACTTGGACAAGGGGGTACCTAAGATATGCAAACCAGCATGAAGCTTCTTCTCACCGCGCCGCCCGACCAGTGCCGGGCCGCCCTGCGCTTCGGCCTCCCAGTGGCCCACGTTGCCTACCGGGTGGGGGGCGGGCCCCACCTGTTCCGGGCCAGCATCCCGGTATCGGTGCGGGGCGGCCTGATGGTCATTGACAACACCGGCTTCGACGGCCGCGGCGAGGCCGGGCCCTTCTGCCAGGAGGTGCTGCGGGAGTGCATGGCCCGAGGGTATGACGGTATTCTCTGCGATTTTGAGGGCCATCCCCTCCAGGTGCTGGCCCAGGCGGTGCGCACGCTGGGCGAGCTGACCAAAAAGCGGGGCTGGCCCCTCTACGTGACCGAGGCCTACGCCCCCTTCTCCGATTCCGCCATCGCCCTCATCCCCTCCGCCCTGTCCGGCGGCTCCCTCCAACAGCGCCTTCAGGAGGCGGTGGAGCGCTTCGGCGCGGCCCGGGTGGCCCTGGCGGTGGAGCGGGTGGCGGAGGACTTCTTTCTCCCCTCCCCCACCGGCCAGGGGATGCCCCTCACCCGGGAGGAGCTGCGCCAGCGGCTGGAGGAACGGGCTCCGTCGGTGTTCTTCTCCAGCGAGCTGTGCGCCCACTACTTCACCTACATGTCCCGGCAGAACGGGGCCCACTTCGTCCTGTTCGACGACGCAGGCTCCATCCGCAAGAAGCTCCAGGTGGCCCGCAATCTGGGCATCTCCAGCGCCGTGCTGGCCTATCCTCAGGTGGATGATCTCCTTCCCGAGCTGTTGAAGTAGCCCTTGTCCGTCGGGGCGTTTTCTGCTATACTGTCCTTTCAAAATAAAAAAGGAGGACAGAGCAATGGATTGGAGACCGTGGATGGACGCCTTTCTCCCGCCGCTGCTGGAGGCCCTGCCCGGCCGGGTGGCCTTTGTTGGCATCCAGGGCAGCTTCGGCCGGGGGGAGGCTGGGCCGGAGAGCGACGTGGATCTGGTGGTAGTGCTGGACGCGCTGGGGGCGGCGGAGCTGGCCGCCTGCCGGGGTGTGCTGGAGAAGATGCCCTTCGCTGACCGGGCCTGCGGCTTCTTCTGCGACCGGGCGGCCCTGGCTGCCTGGCCCGCCTTCGACGCCCTCCAGCTCAGGCTGGACACCCTCCCGGTCTACGGCTCTCTGGAGGAACTGCTGCCCCCCATGGGGAAGGAGACGCTGGACGAGGCCGTTCGGGCGGCGGCCTCCGCCCTCTACCATGCCGCCTGCCACACCGCCCTCTTTGACGCCCAGCCGGAGGCGGCCCTCCCCGCCCTCCAAAAGGCGGCCTTCTTTGCCCTGCGGCTGGCCCACTGCCGGAGGAGCGGCCAATATACGGCCGCCCGCCAGTCCCTGCTCCCCAAGCTGGAGCCGGAGGAGCGGGCCCTGCTGGGGAAGGATTGCACCCTGCCCGCCCTCATGGCGTGGGCCAGGGGAGAGATGGAATCCTGACACAAGCCCTTCCCGGGATGCAACAAACCCCCGCGCCGAAT
>NZ_CAXSQB010000003.1:2962-20535 GCF_964239415.1 Clostridium sp. ATCC BAA-442
CGGCGCGGGGGTTTGTGATTCTTAGTAATACTTCTTGCGGTTCTTGCGGGCGGCCTCAGACTTCTTGCGGCGCTTGACGCTCGGGCTCTCGTAGTGCTCACGCTTGCGAACCTCGGCCAGAACGCCCGACTTGGCGCAACTGCGCTTAAAGCGCTTGAGTGCGTTCTCCAAGGACTCGCCGTCCTTCACATGGACTTCCGACATTGACTTCCCCTCCCTCCGAAGCGGCGGGATTCCACCGCCAAAGGGCCACATAGATATGGCTTTAACAGAACCATTGTATTCGATCCTTTTGCAGTTGTCAAGAGCGGATTTTGATTTCCAGCATTCTGTTTTTACTGTTCCTGGAAAAACGGCGGCTCCTCACCAGCTCACTTCGCAATCAGGTTGACCAGCTTATTGGGTACCAGAATGGTCTTGACCAGCTTCTTGCCCTCGGTGAACTTCTGCACCTTGGGATCGGCCAGGGCGGCGGCCACCACGGCCTCCTCCCCGCTGTCCACGGGGACGGTGATGGTGCCGCGGAGCTTGCCGCACACCTGCACGGCCATATTCACCTCGGCGTCCACGGTCTTGCTGGCGTCGTAGGCGGGCCAGCTCTGCTGGCAGGCCATGCCGCCCTTCTCGGCTGCAAAGCCCAGGGTCTCCCACAGCTCCTCCACCATGTGGGGGGCAAAGGGGGAGAGCATGAGCAGCAGGGCGGCGTAGTCGCCCTTGGAGCAGCCGTTCTGGTAGAAGTCGTTCACCAGGGCCATCAGGGCGGCGATGGCGGTGTTGAACTTCATGGCCTCGATGTCGTCGGACACCTTCTTGATGGTCTTGTGCACCGCGCTCTCGTTGGCCTTGGAACAGCCGGCCTCCTCCGTGAGGTTCTCCGCCAGGTTCCAGACCCGGTCAAGGAAGCGCTTGCAGCCCTTGACGGCGTTGTCGCTCCAGGCGGCGGCCTTTTCAAAGTCGCCGATGAACATGATATACAGCCGCATGGTGTCCGCGCCGTACTGGGCCACCACGTCGTTGGGGTTGATGACGTTGCCGCGGCTCTTGGACATCTTCTCGCCGCCCTCGCCCAGGATCATGCCGTGGGAGGTACGCTTTTTGTAGGGCTCCTTGGTGGGCACCACGCCGATGTCGTACAGGAACTTGTGCCAGAAGCGGGAGTAAAGCAGGTGCAGGGTGGTGTGCTCCATGCCGCCGTTGTACCAGTCCACGGGGCTCCAGTAGTCCAGGGCCTCTCTGGAGGCCAGGGCTTTCTCGTTGTGGGGGTCCATATAGCGCAGGAAGTACCAGGAGGAGCCCGCCCACTGGGGCATGGTGTCGGTCTCCCGCTTGGCGGGGCCGCCGCAGCAGGGGCAGGTGGTGTTCACCCAGTCGGTCATCTTGCTCAGGGGGGACTCGCCGTCGTCGGTGGGCTCGTAGGAGTCCACCTCGGGGAGCAACAGGGGGAGCTGCTCCTCGGGCAGGGGCTGCCAGCCGCACTTCTCGCAGTACACCATGGGGATGGGCTCGCCCCAGTACCGCTGGCGGGAGAAGACCCAGTCGCGCAGCTTGTAGTTGACCTTGGCCGCGCCGATGCCCTTCTCCTCCAGCCACTGGATCATGGCGGGGATGGCGTCCTTCACGGTCTTGCCGTTGAGGAAGTCGGAGTTGACCAGGATGCCGGTGTCGTCCTTGGCGGTGAAGGCGGCCTGCTGCACGTCCTCACCACCGGAGACCACCTCGATGATCTCGCAGCCGAACTTCTTGGCGAACTCCCAGTCCCGGTCGTCGTGGGCGGGTACGGCCATGATGGCGCCGGTGCCATAGGTGGAGAGCACGTAGTCGGAGATGAAGATGGGGATCTCCCTGCCGTTGACTGGGTTGACGCCCCGCACGCCGTCCAGGCGCACGCCGGTCTTCTCCTTGTTCAGCTCCGTGCGCTCCAGGTCGGACTTGGAGGCGGCGGCCTTCTGGTAGGCGGTGACCTCGGCGGCGTTCTTCAGCGCGCCCCCCTCCAGCCACTTGCGCACCAGCTCGTGCTCGGGGGAGAGCACCATATAGGTGGCGCCAAAGAGGGTGTCCGGCCGGGTGGTGTAGACCACGATGGCGTCGCCGGTGGTGGCCTGGAAGGTGACCTCCGCGCCGGTGGAGCGGCCGATCCAGTTCTTCTGCTGGGTCTTGACCCGCTCGATGAAGTCCAGCCCGTCCAGATCGTCGATGAGGCGCTGGGCGTACTCGGTGATCTTGAGCATCCACTGGCTCTTCTCCTTGCGGATAACGGGGGAGCCGCAGCGCTCGCACACGCCCTCCACTACCTCCTCGTTGGCCAGCACGCACTTGCAGGAGGTGCACCAGTTCACCGGCATGGTGGTCTTGTAGGCCAGGCCGTGCTTATAGAGCTGGAGGAAGATCCACTGGGTCCACTTGTAGTAGCTGGGATCGGTGGTGTTGACCTCCCGGCTCCAGTCGAAGGAGTAGCCCAGCATCTGTAGCTGCCTGCGGAAATTCTCGATGTTGTCGTGGGTCACCTTAGCCGGATGGATATGGTTCTTGATGGCGTAGTTCTCCGTGGGCAGGCCGAAGGCGTCATACCCCATGGGGAAGAGCACATTGTAGCCGTCCATGCGGCGCTTGCGGGCCACCACGTCCATGGCGGTGTAGGGCCGGGCGTGGCCCACATGCAGGCCCTGTCCGGAGGGATAGGGGAACTCCACCAGGGCGTAGAACTTGGGCTTGTCGCTGTGATTCCCGGTCTGATAGACTCCGGTTTCCTGCCATTTCTTCTGCCACTTCGGCTCAATGGCGGCAAAATCGTATTTCAAATCTCTCACGCTTTCTTTCGATCTGTCTCGTCCGCGACGGGCATATAATCTGTGATATTATAATCGAAAAGCGGCCGGTTTGCAAGGGGTGTGCTTGACTTTTCCTGCTTATCCAGATAAGATGGAGGCGACAAAGAAGGGAGCGTGTATGGACATGGGAAGCAGGCGCATGCAGATCGTCGGAATCGTCCTGGCCGTGCTGATGGCCGCCATGCTGGCGGGCACCCTGTGGGCGTACCGTCCGGTCTCGCTGGCGGAGGCGGCGGACGCCCGCACAGGGCTGGAGTCCAAGGTGGCGGTCGTGGTGCGCCTGGATGAGCTGGACGGGAATGGTACCTTCCATGAATATCAGGCGTACGATCCCGCCCTGCTGGAGCAGATGGAGCTTCTGGTGGACACCGCCCGGCTCCGTCTGGTCCGGCGGAGCTCCACCGCCCCCCTGGACGGCATGTGCATGGTTCTCATCATCGGGGAGGATAACATCATCTGCTCCTTTGACTACAACCTGGATACCAACGCCATCTACATCGGGGACCGGATTTACGCGCTCCGCTCCACCCAGTCGGAGCCCCTCTCCGAGCTGGTTTCCGCCGTCTGCGGGGAGGTGTAGGACGTGGGCGTGCAATGGAAGTATCTCTGGCCGGTGCTGGTGCTGGCCGCCGCACTGACGCTCGGGCTGGGGGCCGCCCTCCGGTTTCTCCGCCCAGCCTCCCTGGGGGAGCGGATCGGCGTGGCGGAGGGCGCGTCCCTCCGGCAGGTAGTGGTGGAACGCAGCGACGGCGGCGGGCATGGCTCCCACGAGAGCAGCGAGCCTGCTCTGCTGGCGGAGCTGTCCTCCCTGCTGGCGGACACCCGGCTGCGCTATGACGGGCTCACCGACGGCGGCGTCCCCGTCTCCCCCGCCGCCTATACCGTCACGGTCTATTCCGCCCCGGCAGAGGAGGGGCGCACCTTCGGCGTGGACAGCCAGGGGCGCGTCTACCAGGACAACCGGCGCTATTCCGCCTCCCCGGAACAGGCGGAGGAGCTGACGGCCCTCCTGGAGCGCATCTGCTCCTAAAGCCGTCCAGAGGCCGCCTCCTTCCATTCTACAGCAGCACGGCCATCTCTCTTTACGAAATATAAACTACACACATTTCCATCGAAGTAAGCGGCAAAAAGCGGCATGCGGGGGAATTCCCCCGCACGCCGCCGGCCTGTTTCCCCGTGTTCAGTTCAGCGGGATGGTTACCGCCTCGTCCTCCAGCAGAATACAGTTAGGCTGCCAGAAGCACACGCCCGCTACCTGCCCTGCCAGCATCTCCGGGTAGCTCCAAGTCACAATCCAGTTTCCGGTTTCCATATCGCGTTTCCATTCCTTGGCACCACCCAAAGCCAGCTCCGCTCCGTCAGCATTCAACAGGCCGAAGTCCGGGGTGTACGCGTCGCTCAGCCCCAGAATCCCCTCTGCACGAAACACCGCCGTTGCCTGCTTCTCTCCCACATCCAGCGACAGGAGCGTATAGCCGTTATCCGCTCCCTCGTCAGTCAGCGGGAGATCGTCCAGGCTGCCGGATACCCGATGCGTGCCGCCGTCTGCCGTCCAGGGCACCAGGGTGAGGGATGCCATGTTGGTGCGGCCGCCCTGAAATTCATAGAAATTGGAGCGGGTGCGAAGGCTGCCGGACACAAGGCCGTAGGGACTGTGCGGCAGCACCGTTCCCTGGTCGTCCCGCAGGATGAAGTGGGTAAAGGGGCGGTCACTCCTGGCGCTCAGCACCAGCCCTCCCCCGGAGGGAGCCACTGCCACCTTCTCCACAGTGATACGCTGTCCGTCCACCGTAAAGGGCAGGTTCGGCTCCGCCACCAGACTCTCTCCATCAGGGGCGGTTTTATCCACCAACAGCTCAAGGCTCCAGTTCCCCCGTACCTGGGGCACCAGCTGGTCGGTATATACCTCCAGTTCCACAACGGCGGGCAGGACGGTCATCACCGGGCAGCGCTGGGTCAGCTGAACAGTATGGCTATCCAGCCGCTCCCATTCCGTCCTCGCCCCCCAGAACTCCAGCTCGCGGCCCTCCGCCCGCAAATTCAGTGGCCAGACCGCGGGCCCCGCCCCCTCCTCGCCGCCCCAGTCGGGGATCGGTTCTTCTCCGGTGACGGTGGCGTAGAGGGTAATAAACGCCTCGTCCACACCGATGCCGTCCAGGGTGAGGGTGTAGCCCTGGTCGGTGACCGACGCCCCCACCTCGGCGGAATAGGGCTGGAAGCCCTCCGCCGTACCGCCGAAGCCGCCGGGCCGGGCGATCAGCTCCAGCGCGCCGGAGGCCGCCGCCACGCCGCCCACGCACAGGGCCGCCGCCAGAACCCCGGCTACCGCCCACCGGCGGAACCGGCGGGGGCCGGGCTTTCTCCGTCCCTCCGGCAGCCCCTCCAAAATGGCGTCCATGCGCCCGTCAAAGCCCTGCGGAATTGGGCAGTCCTCCCGCCGGGCCCGCTCTTTTAACCGTTCATCCAACCGGTTCATATTTTGTCCTCCTCCTGTAGTTGCTCCTTCAGCCGCTGGCGGGCCCGGCCCAGCCGGGACTTCACCGTTCCCTGGGCCACCCCCAGCACCCGGGCGATCTCTGCCACGGGCAAATCCTCGTAGTAGTAGAGGGTCACGGCGGCCCGCTGCTCCTCCGGCAGATGGAGCACCGCATCCCACAGGCCGCCGGGGAGCGCGTCTTCCGCGCCGCCGGCCAGCGGCTCCAGCTCGTCGGTATAGATCACCCTGCTGTCCCTCCGCCGCTGCTCATAGGCGCAGTTGACCGCAATCTTCAGCAGCCAGGCGCGGACCGCTCCCCGGGCCCGCAGGCGGTCCCAGGACTGCCAGGCCCGCAGAACAGCCTCGCCCCCCGCGTCCTCCGCGTCGGCGTCGCTGTCCAGGATGCTCCGGGCCGCCCGGAACATGCCGTGGCTGTGCTCGGTCACCGCCGCAGCAAATTCCTCCCGCGCCGACGCCCGGCCCGCGCCGTCTCTGGTCTGTTCCATGTGCTCACCTCGTCTTTCCTTGTCCGGACACCCTATAGATGCATGGGCGGGCGGTTTGGTTCCCTCTCCGCGCAAAAAAAGCCCGGCGGGAGTCCCGCCGGGCTTTTTTGCGTTAGTTTTCGGTCAGCACGCCGGACAGATCCACCGGCGCGGCGTCGCTCCACAGGCGCTCCAGGTCGTAAAACTCCCGGGCCTCCTCGTTGAAGATGTGCACCACAACGGAGGAGAAATCCAGCAGGATCCAGGTGCCGCCCCGGTGGCCCTCCACATGGTGGGGGGGCTCCCCGGCGTCCTTGAGGGTCTTCTCACAGACATCGGCCAGGGCCTTGATCTGGGTGGTGGAGGTGGCGGTGCAGAGCACAAAATAGTCCGCCAGGGTGGTCAGGTGGCCGGTCTCCAGGCACTTGATATCCTGGCCCTTCTTGCTGTCCAGCGCCTTTACGGCGGTCAGGGCAATCTCGTTTGCAGTCATCTCATTCTCCTTCTATTCAATGGGCTCCATGCCGGGACCAAAGCCGTCCACGGGCACGTCGGGCGCCGGGGCGGAGGGCGTGGCCTCCGGCGTCACCGTTGGCGTGGCCTCCGGTGTGGCCGTCGGAGTGACCGACGGCTCCGGGGTGTCGGGCACCTCCGGCGCGGGGTTGTCGGTGGGCTTGGAGCTGCCGGAGTTCCCCTTCGCGGGGGGCTTGGCGGCCTTGGTATCCTCCACATGGCCGCGGGTGGAGGACAGGCTGCCGTCCTCGTTGACCTGCATCAGATCCAGCTCGTTCAGCTCAATGTCCTCCAGATAGGGGTTGAAGCAGGTATTCACCAGCTCCAGCATCTCGTCCGGAATGGGAGTAACATAGGACTGGTAGTTTTGGTACGTCCGGCTGTAGACGCTGGCCCCCCGGTTGGGCAGGGTCATAAAGTGCACGTTCTCCATGCTCAGGCCGCCCACGATGGCCTCCTTGGCAAACCAAGCCAGGTTGTTCACCGTCAGGCTGCCGTTGGTGTCCACGTTGTCCAGGAAGATCTGGGCCATTTTGGGGATGGTGCCGAGGCTGATGCTGTTGAGGCACTTCTCAATGACCGCCTTCAAAAAGGCCTGCTGGGTCTCGATGCGGCCCAGATCGCCGTTGGGGTAGCCGCCGTATACGTTTCCATAGGCGTCGGAGTTCTTCCGCCAGCGCAGAAGCTGCATGGCCTTGTCGCCGTCGATGTCCTGGAGCCCGGCGCTCAGGTGGATGTGCAGGTTCTGGGTGGGGTCGTCGTAGTTCATGTCGATGGGCACATCAAACTCCACGCCGCCGATGGCGTCCACCAGCTCGCCCACCGCCTCCCACTCCACCACGATGGTGTAGTCCGGCTGAAACCCGATGAGGTAGGAGACCTCCTCCTTGAGAAATTGGATGCCGTCCTTATCGTAGTAGGGCGCGTAGTTGTATACCGAGTTGATGCGCTTGATGTCCCACGGCACGTTCACCATGGTGTCCCGGGGGATGCTCATGACGTTTAGGGTCTGGTTTGGGATGTCGTAGGCCATCACCATAAGAGTATCGGTATTGCCGCCGCCGCCCGTGTCCCGGCCCACCAGCAGGAAGGTATAAAACTCCTCCTTGCGGTCGCCGGAGAGGCGGGGGCCCTCGCCAAACTCATAGTTTTGGTCCTCGTCCGGCCGCTCCGCACCTGGCTCCGGCAGCGGGGGCTTGACCACCAGGAGGCGGTAGGCGGCGAAAACCGTCACCAGAACCGCCGCCAGAATGGCCAAAACCAGGCACGCAATGCGCAGGGCCTTCTGCCTCGGTGTGAGGGGCGTGCGGGGCTTTCCAGCCCGCGTTCCACCCCGGCTTGTCTTTTTGTTCTCAGGATTCATCCGTTTCTATCTTCCTTTATTCCACCGGCACCATGCCGGGTCCGTAGCCGCCGTCCGGCGTGGCGGCCGGGGGCGGCGTCATGGCTGGGGTGTTCTCCGCCGGGGGCGGGGTCGGCTCCGCGGAGGGGACGGCGGGCGCCGGAGTGGCCGCCGGGGTCTGGACCGGAGGCGGCGTCTGCCCGCCCGGAGTGGATATGGCTGGGGGCTGGCTTCCGCCCGGGGTGGACGTGGCCGGCGGCGTGCCCGGCGGGCTTTCGACCGGAGCGGAGGTTGCGCTGGGCGTGGTTTCCGGCTTAGGCGTAGCCTGGGGCCTGGGCGTCGTGCCCGTGCTGCTGGAGCCGGGTCGCTTTCCGGCCAGATTCAGATCCCGCAGGCTGATGTCCGACTGATAGGGGTTGAAGCCCTCATTGACCATCTCCACAATCTGGCTGCCCACGGGCAGCAGGTGGGCGTCCCCAGCGGACTGGTTGGGCAGGGTGACAAACTCCACGCTGTCCATGTCCAGCTTGCCGATGGCCGACTTGCCGAAGTAGGCCAGATTGCCCACGCTCAGATCGGTGGTCACATTCTTCTGGAAGATACTGATATAGTCCATCAGGTTGCTCAGCAGCACATCGGGCTGGAGGCACTTGCGGACGACCTCCTTGAGGAATGCCTGCTGGGTCTCGATGCGGCCCAGATCGCCCATGGCGTAGCCGCTGTTGAGAATGTGCCCGCTGTCATCGCTGTTATGCCGCCAGCGGAGCACACCCATGGCACCGTTGCCGTCCAGAAGCTGATAGCCAGGTTGGAGGTCAATTTTGAAGTGCTGGGACAGATCATTGTAATACATGCGCCGCGGCACGTCAAAATATACGCCGCCGATGGCATCGACCAGCTCACCCACTGCCTCCCACTCCACCAATACATAGAAGTCGGGGGTCACGCCGGTGAGGGAGCCCACCGCCTTTTTCAGGGCCTCCACGCCGCCTTCCTCGCCGCCGCCCCGGCTGTAAACCGAGTTGATCATCACGGTGCGGCCGTTGTAGATGACATAGGTGTCACGGGGAAGGCTCATGACGCTGAGCTTCTGGTTGGGCACATCGTAGGCCGCCAACAGCATCGTATCGGTGTTGCCGCCGCTGACGCCCGCCACCAGGAAAGTGTAAAACTGCTCCTTGCGGCCGGCGGACAGGCCTGGGATCTCCACCTCTACCTCCTCACCCTGCTCGTTGATGATGGTGGTGTGCCGGGGGGTGGGAGTGGGGAGGGCCACCTCCGGCGGGGCGCTCATGAGGCCGAACACAATCGCCCCCGCCACGATGATGGCCGCCACCACCGTCAGGGCAATATACAGCCCCAGCAGAATCTTCTGCTTTTTGGTGCGCGGCCGGCCGGGCTTTTTCTCCCGCTTGGTCTCTTTTTCCCGCCGGGGACTCTCCGGCTTCTGTACCCGGGCGCCGCCCCGGTGGTTCTTTCTCTGTTCCGGGTTCATCAATCACTAGTTCCTTTCGTCTTGCTCCGCAGCCAATCCCGGGCCTTTACCGTATTGGGGTGCACGGGCAGGCCCCGCTCCGCCATCTCCTGTATGCTCATCTCGCATCCCAGGAGCACCGCCGCGTCCAGATCCTCATAGGCCAGCGCCCGCAGGCGCTCCACCCCCGGAAAATCCCGGGTTGGCTCCATGTAGTCGGCGATATAGAGAAGCTTCTCCAGCAGGGTCATGGCGGCCTTTCCGGTGGTGTGCCAGAAAATGGCCTCATAGATGTCGTCGCTCACCCCGTACACGTGCCGGGCCACACACGCGCCCGTCTTGGAGTGGAGGAGCTTGACGGCCTGCTGCTCCAATTCGTCCAGTACGATACCATATTTCGCGCATAATTGCAACTGCTCGTCCAGTTCCAAATACTTGGTGCAGTCGTGGAGGATCGCCGCCCGGCGGGCGTGCTCCTCGTCGGCGCCCCAGCGCCGGGCCAGCCGCACCGCCTCCTCCTCCGTGCCCTTCACGTGGGCGATGCGCTTGGCGCGGATCATGGAGTAGGAGCAGGCCCGCAGCTCCCGGTCGGGCAGGTGCTTCAAATCCCGCCCCGCCCCGTAGAGCCCGTGGCGCAGGATGTACCCGTACACCGCCGGGGGCAGATACTCCCAACCCTCACCGCGGGCCAGCAGCTCCCGCAGCCGGGTGGAGGACACGTCCACCACCTGGGGCAGTTGGAGGACGCACACCTTCGCCCCGAAGGTCTTGCGCAGATGCTCGGCCTGGATGGTGAGCAGCTCCCCGCAGTCGGCCTGGGTGCGGGCAAAGGCGCAGATGCCCGCCAGGGCGGTGATCCGCTCCGGCTCCCGCCAGTTCTGGAGGGTGAGGAACATGTCCGTCCCCATCATCAGCCACAGCTCCGCGCCGGGGTTCTGGGCGCGGAGCTGCTCCAGGGTGTCGGCGGTGTAGCTCTTGCCGGGTCGGGAGAGCTCCATGTCGCTGACGCTCACCCGGCCGGGCAGGAGCAGGCCGTCGGCGGCCAGCTCCACCATCTCCAGCCGGGCCTCCGGCCCGGGGGCGTCGGGTGGCAGGCGCTTGTGGGGCGGCAGCGCCGCCGGTACAAACCGCAGCTCGTCCAGCCCCAGCGCGTCCAGGGCCAGCCGGGCGGAGGTCAGGTGCCCCAGGTGGGGCGGGTTGAAGGTGCCGCCGTAGATGCCGAGCTTCATAGGCTTCCCCTCCTCTGCGTTACCTGCGCTTCCTGTCCGTCACCAGTACGATCTTGTCCTTTTTGTCCTTCTTATGGGTTGGACGATACAAAACGAATTTGGTTCCAATCACCTGTACCACCTGGCTCCGGGTGGCCTCCGCCAGGGCCTCGGCCGCCTCCCGGCTGCTCAGCAGGCTGTTCTCCAGAACCTTGCCCTTGATGAGCTCCCGGGCCTCCAGGGCGTCGTCAGCCTGCTTCACCAGGTTGTCCCCGATGCCGTCCTTGCCCACATGCAGGATGGTGTCGATGCTGTTGGCCAGGCCCCTCAGCTGGGCCCGCTGTTTGCTTGTCAGTTCTTCCATAGACCGGTCTCCTTTTGATCTACCCTCCTGCGGGAAGGCATTTTACTTGTTCAGATACTGCTCCAGCTTCTCCCGAAAGGCCGTGAGCGCATTCCCCCGGTGGGAGATGGCGTTCTTCTCCGCCGGGGAGAGCTCCGCAAAGGTCTTTTTCAGGGCGGGGACAAAGAAAACGGGGTCATAGCCGAAGCCGTCCTCCCCCTTGGGGGCGTAGGCCAGGGTGCCGGGGCACTCCCCCCGGGCCTCCACCCGGTCCCCGTTGGGAAAGCAGCAGCAGATGGCGGAGACAAAGCGACACCGCCGGTCCAGCTGCCCCCGCATGTTCTCCAGCAGGAGCCGGTAGCGGCCCACGTCGTCCAGCCCCGGCCCGCCGTAGCGGGCGGAGTACACGCCGGGCGCGCCGTTCAGTGCGTCCACACACAGGCCGGAGTCGTCCGCGATGGCGGGCAGGCCGGAGGCCTCCATCACCGCGCGGGCCTTCAAAAAGGCGTTTTCCTCAAAGGTGGCACCGGTCTCCTCCACGTCCACATCGACGCCCACCTCGGACTCCAGCACCACCTCCACCCCCAGCCGGGAAAGGATGTCCCTCATCTCCACCAGCTTATGGGCATTCTTGCTGGCCAATACCAGTTTCATACATTTAGCCCCCCAACACTTGTCTCTGAATGTTCTGGAGCTCCCGGATGCCCTTGGCGCACAGCTCCACCAGGGCACGCTGCTCCACGATGGTGAAGGGCCGGCCCTCACCGGTGCCCTGGAGCTCCACCAGCTCCCCCGCGCCGGTCATGACGCAGTTGAGATCCACCTGGGCGTGGGAGTCCTCTTCATAGCACAGGTCCAGCATGGGCTCGTCCCCCACGATGCCGGCGGACACCGCCGCTACACAGTTGGTCAGCGGCATCTCCGGCAGGACACCGTCCATCACCAGCTTGTGCAGGGCCAGGCTCAACGCCACAAACCCGCCGGTGACGGAGGCGGTGCGGGTGCCGCCGTCCCCCTGGAGTACGTCGCAGTCGATCGTAATGGTGCGCTCTCCCAGCTTTTTCATGTCCACGCAGGCCCGCAGGGCGCGGCCGATGAGCCGCTGGATCTCCGCGGAGCGGGGGGACAGCTTCAGCTTGGCGATATCCCGCCGGGATCGCTCCCGGTTGGCCCGTGGCAGCATGGAATACTCGGCGGTGACCCAGCCCTCCCCCTCGGGGACGTGGCGGGGCGCGCCCTCCTCCACGCTGGCGCAGCAGAGCACATGGGTGCTGCCGCAGCGGATCAGGCAGGAGCCCTCCGCAAATTGATTGATGTTGGGGATGATCTCCACGGGCCGGAGCTGATCCGCCGCCCGTCCGTCGATTCTCGCCATGTTACGGCCTCCAATCTCCAATATGCGGGCCGATGAGGGCACCGGCCCATACTGCTTTTTAAACAAGGGCTTCGACAAATTTCTCCGCCTCAAAGGGCATCAGGTCGTCGATGCCCTCCCCCACGCCGATGAATTTCACCGGCACCTGAAGCTCCTGGGCGATGGCAATGACAATGCCGCCCTTGGCCGAGCCGTCCAGCTTGGTCAGGACGATGCCGGTGATGCCCGCGGCCTCCTTGAACTGCTTGGCCTGGATCAGGCCGTTCTGTCCGGTGGTGGCGTCCAGCACCAGCAGGGTCTCCCGGTCGCAGCCGGGCAGCTCCCGGTCCACGACGCGGCTGATCTTGTTCAGCTCGTTCATCAGGTTCTGCTTGTTGTGCAGCCGCCCTGCGGTGTCGATGAGCACCACGTCTGCGCTGCGGGCCTTGGCGGCGGACAGGGCGTCAAAGACCACCGCCGCAGGATCGGCCCCCTCGTACTGGCGGACGAGCTCCACGCCGCTGCGCTCGCTCCAGATCTCGAGCTGGTCGGCAGCGGCGGCCCGGAAGGTATCGGCGGCGGCCATCAGCACCCGGCGGCCCTCCCCCTTCATCCGGGCGGACAGCTTGCCGATGGTGGTGGTCTTGCCCACGCCGTTGACGCCGATAAACAGGGCCACCGACGGGGCGGTGTCCAGCCTCAGCTCCGGCTCCCCCACCTGGAGCATGTCGGTGAGCACCTGGCGCAGGCACGCCCGCGCCCCCTCCATGTCCTTGATCTTCTCCGCCTTCACCCGGCGGCGCAGCTCCTCCACGGCTTTCATGGTGGTCTCCACCCCCATGTCGCCCAGAATCAGCGTCTCCTCCAGCTCGTCGTAAAAGTCGTCGTTCAGCTCTCCGGCGAAGAGCTGGTCGAAGGAGTGTCCGATGTTCTCCTTGGTGCGGGTCAGCCCCGCCTTGATCTTTTCAAAAAAGCCCATGTGGTGTCGGTTCCTTTCGTTGTTCAGACATGGTATTCATCCTCCGCCCAGCGGGCGGGGTTATGCTCGATATAGCTCCAGTGGTTGAGAAGGTCGTTCTCATCCCGGATGATGTGGTCGTGATAGGATGCCTGCCAGAGCGGGCGGCCGCACACGCGGTTGGTGTAGCGCTTGAGAGAGGAGACAAAACTCGGCACGCGCATCCCAGTAGGGCGCGGCATCCCTGACGCGCCGTTTCCCTCTCTGCAGACGCACAGCAAAATGTGAACATGATTTGGCATGATGACCGACGCCGCAATCTGAATTTGGGCGTCATGTCCGGCCAGATAGTCCATCGCGTCCTGAACGCACCGGCCGGTCTCCGACAACCGTACCAGCGGCGCGTCAGGGATGCCGCGCCCTACAATCTCGCTCAGGATGGGGAGCCGGTTCTGGGTGCAGAGGGTAAGAAAATATACTCCGCTCCGGCTGTAATCATACCCGCGCAGGCGCGGATGTACCCGCTTTGGAAGTTCTGTCACTTGATGTGCAGCTCCTTCTCCACGTCGTTCAGGTTGATGGTCAGTATCCGGCTCACGCCCTGCTCCTTCGTCGACGCAAAGCCCGCTTCGCTCGGAACTCCCGCAGGCGGAAATTCCTCGCCCGCTCCCTTGCGTCTCCTCTCCCCGGCGAACCCGTTTCACTGGGCTTCGCCGGGGTCTGCTCATACCCTGCGGCACAGGTGCGGCCTGCCCCTGCTGGGTGTTGCCGTCCGCCGCGTCCGGCGTCATTTGATGTGCAATTCCTTCTCCACGTCGTTCAGGTTGATGGTCAGTATCCGGCTCACGCCCTGCTCCTGCATGGTGACGCCGTAGAGCACGTCGGCCTCCTCCATAGTGCCGCGGCGGTGGGTGATGACGATGAACTGGGTCTTGTCCGCCATCTGGCGCATGTAGCGGGCGAAGCGCACCACGTTGGCGTCGTCCAGGGCGGCCTCGATCTCGTCCATGACACAGAAGGGGGTAGGCCGCACCTTCAGAATGGCGAAGTAAAGGGCGATGGCCACGAAGGCCTTCTCGCCGCCGGAGAGGAGGGAGAGCACCTTGAGGGCCTTTCCGGGGGGCTGCACCCGGATTTCAATGCCGCAGTTGAGGATGTCCTCCGGCTCCTCCAGCTCCAGGGTGGCCTTGCCGCCGCCGAACAGCTCGGTAAAGGTCTGCTGGAACGCCTCGTTGATGACGGAAAACTGCCGGGCGAAGATGGTTTTCATCTCCTCGGTGATGTCGGCGATGATGCCCTCCAGCTCCTTCTTGGACTTGAGCACGTCGTCCCGCTGGTCGGTGAGGTAGGTGTACCGCTCGTTGACCCGCTGGAACTCCTCAATGGCATCCAGGTTGATATTGCCCAAGCCGGAGATCGCCTTTTTCAGCTCGCCCACCCGGCGCTGGGCCTTGGGGACGCTCTCCAGCTCCACCCGCTGGGCGCGGGCGGCCTCATGGGACAGCTCATAGGTCTCCCACAGCTTGTCCAGCAGGGTTTTCTCCTCCAGGGCGGCGGCGGCCTTCCTCTGTTCTAAGACGGAGACCTCCCGCTCTAAGTTTAACAGTTCGCTGTTTTTTTCCCGCGCCTGCTTGTCGGCCTGGTTGCGCCGGGCCTCCAGTGACAGCTTCTCCTCATTGATGCGGGCGATGGCCTCCTGCCGCTCCCGATTCTCCTGGCGGATGGCCTGGAGCCGCCGTTCCTTCTCCAGGATCTCCTCCTCCAGGGCGGTGTTCCTCTCCTCAAACGCGGTGAGCATCCGCTCCCGCTCGGCCCGGTCGCCGGTGAGATCCCGCCGCAGGGCCTCCAGCTCGGTAAGGCTCTGTCCGGCGGCCTGCTGCTCCGCCTCCAGGCCGGCCCGGCGCATGTTCAGCTCCGCGATGGCCTCCCGGATACCGGCGGTGCGCGCCTGGAGCTCGCTCTGGCCCTGGGCCTTGCCCTCGGCTTCGGCCCGCAGGGCGGCGGCAGAGCCCTCCAGGGCCTCAATGCGCGCCCGGGCGGCGGCGGTATCCGCCTCGGTCTGGGCGGAGCGGGCCTGAATCTGCTCCAGCTCCCGGCGCTGCTCGTCCCGGCGGCGGGAGGCGTCGGCGAGCTGGGCGTCGAAATGGGCCAGCCTCTCCTCCAGCTTGAGGATGGCATCCTCGTGCTGGCGCTGCTGGGCCTGGGCGGTCTCCACCTCGTATGCGGCGGCGGTGGCCTCCCGCCTGGCCTCCTCCATGGCCTGGGCGGCGGTGGTGCGCTGCTCCTCCACACCGGCGCGCTGCCGGTTCAGCCGCTCCAGCTCGTTGGCCCGGCTGAGGATGCCCGCGCTGCGGGACACCGAGCCGCCGGTCATGGAGCCGCCGGGGTTGAGCACCTGGCCGTCCAGGGTGACGATTTTGAAGCGGTGGCCGTATTTGCGGGCCATGGCGATGGCCGCGTCCATATCCTCGGCCACCACGGTGCGCCCCAGCAGATTGGAAAAAATCCTCTGGTAGTGGGGGTCGAACTGCACCAGCTCGTCCCCCAGGCCCACGAAGCCCGCCTCCCCCCGCACGCCCTGCTCCCGGAAATCGGAGGGGCGGATGGTGGTCAGGGGCAGGAAAGTGCTCCGGCCGCCGTCCCGGCGCTTGAGGTACTGGATGGCGGCCTTGCCGTCCTCCTCCCGCTCCACCACAATGTGCTGCATGGCGCCGCCCAGGGCGGTCTCAATGGCCACGGTGCAGTGGTCGGGCACGTGGAGCAGCCCGGCCACCGGGCCGTGAACTCCCTTGAGCTGGCCCCGCCGGGCCTCCCCCATCACCAGCTTTACCGCCTTGGAGTAGCCCTCGTAGAGCTTCTCCATCTCGGAGAGCATGTGGATACGGGAGTGGAGGGCGTTCTCCTCCATCTGGAGCTTGACATGGCGCTCCTCGGCCTCCTTGGCCTTTTTCCGGCGGGACTCCAGCCGCAGGCCATAGCCGTTGAGCACATTCTGGAGGGAATCCCGGTCCTCCCGGGCCTGGGCCAGCTCCTTTTGGGCCGCGTCCCGGCCCTCCTGAAGCTGGCGCACCCGCTCCTCACCGGCGGACAGCTCCTGATGCACCGCCTCATCCCGGTCCAGCAGCTCCTGGGCCGCGGCGGCCAGGGCGGAGAGCAGAGCCCTGGCCTCGGAGGCGGAGGCGTTTTCCACCGCCTCCTTCCGGCGCAGCTCCTCCAGCTCTCCGGCCAGGGTGCCTGCGGAGCGGACGGCCTCCTCGGCCTCCCCCTGTTTCGCGGACAGCTCCGCCGCCAGGGCGTCCAGCTCGCCCACCAGCGCCTCCAGACGCTCCTTCCGCTCGGCAATCTGGGCGCCGATGGAGTCGGCCCGCCCCTCCTGCTGCTCCAGCTCCCGCTGGATGCGGTCCCGGTTCTCCAGGTTGTTCTGGATGTTGGCCCGGAGTACCGCCACGGCGTTTTCCAGTCCGTTGGCGTCGGCCTCCCGCTGCATCATCTGGAAGCGGACGCCCTCGGCCTCCACGTCCTTGTCCCGCATCTGGGCGGCGTGCTCCTCGGCGGCGGCGTAGAGGGCCTCCACCGCCCCCTGGGCCTCCTCCTTCTGGCGGACGGCGTTCTCGTAGTCGGACAGGGTCTTGATGGCCCCCGCCCGTATTTTCTCCAACTGCTCCAGCCACAGGGAGATCTCCAGCCCCCGCAGCTCGTCCCGCAGCACCAGGAATTTCCGGGCCTTCTCGCTCTGGGCGCGGAGGGGCTCCACCTGGAGCTCCAGCTCGTCGATCTTGTCGGTGATGCGCACCAGATTCTCCTGAGTACGCTCCAGCTTGCGCTCGGCCTCCTCCTTCCGGTGGCGGAAGCGGGAGATACCGGCGGCCTCCTCAAAGACCTCCCGGCGGTCGGCGCTCTTGACGGACAAAATCTCGTCAATGCGGCCCTGCCCGATGATGGAGTAGCCCTCCCGGCCCAGTCCGGTGTCCATGAACAGCTCGTTCACGTCCTTCAGGCGGACGGAACGGCGGTTGATGTAGTACTCGCTCTCCCCCGAGCGGTAATACCGCCGGGTGACCATCACCTCGCTCTCCTCCATCGGGAAGATGTGGTCGGTATTGTCCAGCACCAGGGAGACCTCCGCGAAGCCCTGCTGTCTGCGCACCGCCGTGCCGCCGAAGATTACGTCCTCCATCTTGCCGCCCCGCAGGGCCTTGGAGGACTGCTCCCCCATGACCCAGCGGATGGCGTCGGAGATATTCGATTTCCCGCTTCCGTTGGGGCCCACAATGGCGGTCATGTCCTCCCCGAAGGAGAGCACCGTCTTGTCCGGAAAGGATTTGAACCCCTGGATTTCCAGCGCTTTTAAATACAAGGTCTGCACCTCGCCATGTTATCATTCTGAATAAATTATTATACCAAGGAACGGCGTCCTTTGCAAACCCTTTTCCACAAAAACGCGGAGCGCCTGAGCGCCCCGCGTCTGGTTTGGTGGTACACGGCGGGCAAACCATTTCGCAGGGACGGATACCTACATCCGCCCGCCGTACACCAGGTTTTGCACCGCCCCAGGCCCTGTGAAGGCCTGACAGGACGGGGGGCCATAAAGG
>NZ_CAXSQB010000003.1:20553-36905 GCF_964239415.1 Clostridium sp. ATCC BAA-442
CCCCCCCCGCCCCCGTTTCTCTCCATCTGTCCGGGCGGAGTGAATCCGCCCGGCATCAAGATTTTGCTCCGCAAAATGCTTGACGCCGCTGACGCGGCGGCTCGCTTTCGCTCGCAAAAGAGGCGGAGCGGCCGGTTATTCCCCAGCCCTCAGCTTCTCTATCGCAGCCTTAGCCGCGTTCTGCTCCGCCTCTTTTTTGCTGCGGCCGCGGCCCTGGCCGATGGGGATGCCGTTGAGATCCACCTCCACCGAGAAGATCTTGGCGTGATCAGGGCCCTCGGCGCCGATGAGCTGGTAGCCCAGCACCTGGCCGCTCTCCCGCTGCACCAGCTCCTGAAGGGCGGTCTTGTAATCGCGGCTGGCGCTCTTCTCCGCCTCCCGGTCCAGGATGAACTTCTGGATGAGCTTCCGGGCCGAGCCGATGCCGCCGTCCAGGTACACGGCGGCCAGCACCGCCTCCACCGCGTCGGCAATGATGGAGGGCCGCTCCCGGCCGCCGCCGGCCTCCTCCCCCTTGCCCAGCTTCAGGTAGGCGCCCAGCTCCAGGCACTGGGCCACTTCCACCAGGCTGCCCTCACACACCAGGGCCGCCCGGGTGCGGGTCAGATCCCCTTCTGGCAGGTCGGGGTGGGTGCGGAACAGGTAGTCGGCCACGACCATACCAAGCACAGAGTCCCCCAGGAATTCCAGCCGCTCATTGCTCTGCAGCCCCTTGGCCTTGTTCTCGTTGGCGTAGGAGCTGTGGGTGAGGGCGTTTTCCAGAAGGGCCCGGTTGGTAAACCGGTAACCCAGCTTTTCTTCCAATGCCTCCATGGCCGATCCTCCCTTTCAAAGCCGGAGCCCCGCCGGGAGGCGGGGCTCCTGTCTCTTTGGTTTCTTCAGTCCTCCAGCTTAGACTTGAGGTAGCGGACCAGATCCGCCACGGTGGAGATACCGGACAGATCCTCCTCGTCCATGTCCTCCAGGCCAAACTCCTCTTCCACGGCCATGGTCATCTCCACGATGTCCAGGGAGTCGGCCCCCAGATCCTCAAACGAGGTGTCCATGGTAATGCTGTCCACGTCCACGCCGAACTGTTCGGACAGCAGGGCGGCGAGCTTCTCGAAAATCATGTTCATCTACTCCTGTCGCTTCCGTCGTTCCCGACGGTGTCATTGCACTATGATAATAGGCAAGTTTCTCCCGCCTGTCAATAGGAAAGTCAAAATTTTCCCATTTACTCACTGCGCAGGCGCATGTGGTCGATATTTTCGGTGATGTCCTCAATAATGCCGGAGGCCGCGAAGCTCTGGGCCTGGCGGATGGCGTTCTTGATGGCGAAGTCGTCGGAGGAGCCGTGGGCCTTGATGACGGGCTTGGAGATGCCGATGAGGGGGGTGCCGCCCACCTCGCCGGAGTCCATCATCTTCTTGAAATCCCGCAGGCCGCCGGAAACCAGCACCGCCGCCAGCTTGGTGAGCAGGTTCTTCTTGAACATGGCCTTGAGCTGCTTGGCCATGAAGCCGCCGGTGCCCTCCATGGTCTTGAGGAAGATGTTGCCGGAGTAGCCGTCGGACACGATCACGTCCACCTCGCCGTACACCGCCTCCCGGGCCTCCACGTTGCCCACGAAGTGGATGCGCCCGGCCTTGCCCGCCTCGGTGAGCAGGGCGTAGGCCTCCCGCTGGAGGTCGGTGCCCTTGGAGGGCTCGGCGCCAATGTTGAGCAGGCCCACCTTGGGCTCGGGGCGCTTGAGCACCCGCTCGGCGTAATAGGAGCCCATAAAGGCGAACTGGAGCAGATACTCCGGCGTACCCTCCGCCGTGGCGCCGCAGTCGATGAGCACCGCGCCGCCGCCGCCGGTAGGCACCACCGGGGCCATGGCCGCCCGGCGGATGCCCCGGATGCGCTTGACCATCAGCGTGGCCGCCGACAACAGCGCCCCCGTGCTGCCCGCGGAGACAAAGGCCGCCCCGTCCCCGTTCTTCAGCAGGTTCAGGCCCACGGTCAGGGAGGAGTCCTTCTTCTCCTTGAAGGCGGTGGCCGGATTGTCGCACATCTCCACCACCTCGGAGGCGTGGACAATCTCCAGTCCCGGGGGCAGTTCGCCGATGCCGTCCTCCTTGAGCACCTTGAGGATGTCCTCCCCCCGGCCCACCAGAATGACTTCCACGCCCAGCTCCCGCACCGCGGCGAGGGCGCCCCGCACGTTGGAGACGGGCGCGTTGTCGCCGCCCATGGCGTCTACGATGATCTTCATATGTTCTCCTCCACTTTCTCTGTTCATTCCTGGATAAACGGCAACGGCGGGCGGGCGCCCGGCGGGGCGGGCGACCACAAGTGTCGCCCCTATGCGTTTGGGCCGCCCGGTGTTCCTGTAGGGGCGGCCTTTATGGCCGCCCGTTCTGTCCAATCCCCAGGGTGCCGGAGCGGGAACCCCGCGGCAGAGGGCGGATGTGGGCATCCGCCCCTACAGACGTGCGCCCGGCGGGGCGGGCCACCACAAGGGGCGCCCCTACGTGTTGGGGCCGTCCGGTATTCCTGTTGGGGTGGCCTTTATGGCCGCCCGTTCTTTCCAATCCCCAGGGGCCGGAGCGGGAATACCCACGGCAGAGGGCGGATGTGGGCATCCGCCCCTGCGGACGTGTGCCCGGCAGGGCAGGCGACCACAAGGGTCGCCCCTACGTGTTTGGGCCGCCCGGTGTTCCTGTAGGGGGCGATGCCCTCATCGCCCCGCCCCATCGTCTTGCCGCAGAGGCCGGGGCTCGTCCGTAAGGCCCAGGAGATAGTCGGCGCTGATGTTGTAGTGCTCACACAAAAGGGCAAGCTTGGCAAAGGTAGATGCCTTGCGGCCATTTTCCATTTCACCAATTTGATTTTGTTTGATACCGAGAAAATCGGCCAAGTCTTTTTGAGTTTCTCCCCTATCTTTTCTTAGGCATTTTAGCCGTGTGCCAAACAAATCATTGGAATACACCGAATCCCCCCTTGACATTTCCCACTAATAGCGTGTATACTAAATACACACTATTAGTGGGGTGTTGATAAAATGAATGACTTCCTACAGCAGCTCTTAGAACATGAGCTGGATAACAGGCACTTGGATTTCCGTCAGGCCCCCGGCTATCAAGAGCGGCTGGAGCGCATCAGCGCCTGCCACGACCAGATCCGCTCCTCCCTCGGGCTGGATTTTCTCGACCGCCTCAACGATCTGGAGGGCGAAATGTCCGATTATGAGCGGCTGGCCTGCTTCCGGCACGGCTTCCGTCTGGCCGGGCGTCTCCTCATGGAACTGCTGCCTTGAGCAGCGGGCGGATGTGGGCATCCGCCCCTACAGGTGTGCGCGGCAGGGCAGGCGACCACAAGGGTCGCCCCTACGTGTTGGGGCCGTCCGGCGTTCCTGTAGGGGCGGCCTTTATGGCCGCCCGTTTCTGTCAGAGCCCCAGGGGCCGGAGCGGGAATACCCACGGCAGCGGGCGGATGTGGGCATCCGCCCCTACGGACGTGTGCCCGGCGGGGCGGACGTCCACAAGGGGCGCCCCCATGCGTTTGGGCCGTCCGGCGTTCCTGTAAGGGCGGCCTTTATGGCCCCCCTACCGCCAGTCCAGCCCGTCCAGAAGCTCCAGGGCCCGCTTGGACAGCTCGGCATTTTTATTCCGCTTGCCCTTGACGCGGTAGCCCAGGGGCGGGATGATGCCGAAGTTGACGTTCATGGGCTGGAAGTCGGTGACGCTCTCGTTGCTGACATAGCGCGCCAGGGCGCCGACGGCGGTCTCCTGGGGGAAGTCCACGGGGGGCTTGCCCTCCAGCCGCCGGGCCAGCTCCACGGCGGCCAGGAAGCCGGAGGCGGTGGACTCCACGTACCCCTCCACGCCGGTGATCTGCCCGGCGAAGCAGACGCGGGGCTCCTTCTTCACCCGGTAATAGCGGTCCAGCAGCCGGGGGGAGTCCAGATAGGTGTTGCGGTGCATGACGCCGTAGCGCACGAACTCGGCGTTCCTGAGGGCGGGGATCATGGAGAACACCCGCCTCTGCTCCGGCCATTTCAGGTGGGTCTGGAAGCCCACCAGGTTGTAGATGGTGCCGTCGGCGTTGTCCCGGCGGAGCTGCACCACGGCGAAGGGCTCCTTTCCGGTCTTGGGATCGTTCAGGCCCCGGGGCTTGAGGGGGCCGTAGCACAGGGTCTGCTTCCCCCGGCGGGCCATGACCTCCACGGGCATACAGCCCTCGAACACATGCTTGTCCTCAAAGCCGTGAACCTCCGCCTCCTGGGCGGCGCACAGCTCGGTCCAGAAGGCGTCGTACTCCTCCTCCGTCATGGGGCAGTTGATGTAGTCCGGGGTCCCCCTGTCGTAGCGGGAGGCGAAGAAGGCGCTGTCCATATCCACGCTCTCGAAGGTGACCAGGGGGGCCGCCGCGTCGTAGAAATTGAGGGTGCGGCTCTCAGGGAAGAAGGCCCGGATGGCCTCCGCCAGCGGGTCGGAGGTCAGGGGGCCGGAGGCCACGATCACGTTCCCCGACTCCGGAATCCGGGTGACCTCCCCCTCCTCCACGGTGATGAGGGGGTGGGCGCGGATCTTCTCCGTCACCGCACGGGCGAACCCGTGGCGGTCCACCGCCAGGGCGCCCCCCGCCTCCACCCGGTGGGCGTCGGCGCAGGTCAGGATCAGGGAGTCCATGCGGCGCAGCTCCTCCTTGAGCAGGCCCACCGCGTTCTCCAACTGATCCGAGCGCAGGGAGTTGGAGCACACCAGCTCCCCGAACCACTCGGTATGGTGGGCGGGGGTCATTTTGGCGGGCTTCATCTCCCGCAGGGTGACGGGGACGCCCCGCTGGGCGAGCTGCCACGCGGCCTCCGAGCCCGCCAGGCCCGCGCCGATTACAATAACTGGTTCCATGGGTTCCTCCTTGTGTGGGACTCAGCGGATGAAGTGGGTGCGCAGAGGCTCCTCCCGCTCCGGCAGGCCGTACTTCTCCCGGCCCAAGGCGATGCTCTTGACCAGGAAGGCCATATTCCGGGCCAGGGTGCGCATGGTCTGGAGGCCCTCGGCGTCCTGGGCGGCCTCGCCGGGCAGGCGGCCGTGGATGCTGTTCCAGTACTGGCTGGAGGCCACCGGCATGCCGCTGATGGTAAAGAATTTGTTCAGCTCGTCAAAGGTGGAGGACAGGCCGCCCCGCCGGGCCGCCGCCACGGCGGCCCCCACCTTCATGGTCTTGTCAAAGGGGGTGGAGTAAAACAGCCGGGTCAGCAGGGCCACCAGGGTGGCGTTGGCCGAGGCGTAGTACACCGGACTGCCTACCACCAGCCCGTCGCAGGCCTCCAGCTTGGGGGCCAGCTCGTTCACCAGGTCGTCGAACACGCACCGGCCCAGCTCGGCGCACTTGCCGCAGGCGATACACCCCCGGATAACCCGGTTTCCCACCTGCACCCGCTCGGTCTCCAGACCCTCGGCGGCAAACACGGCCTCCATCTCGTCCAGGGCGGCGGCGGTATTGCCGTTGGGCCGGGGACTTCCGTTGAGCAGCAGAATCTTCATGCCAACACGCTCCTTTTCCGGTTACACGCCCATACACCACCCCACCAGGGCGATGACCGCCAGGTGAGCGGGATAGAAGGCGTAAAAGAACCACTTGGGAATCCTGAGGCCGGAGTGGGTGCGGCAGAGGATCAGCGGCAGGGCCAGCAGGCCGAAGATCGTCCAGTCGACGGCGTGGCCGCCCACCACCAGGGCCAGGGGATCCTCCAGGGAGCCGCCCCACAGGGCGGGAATCCAGAACATGGTATACAGCCCCGCCAGCAGGGCGGGCTTGTTCCGGCAGAAGTAGAAGATCAGCATCAGAATGACGCCGTTGTAGTTGTAGTCAAAGCTTCCGAAGGCCAGCACCAGAACCCCCAGCACGAAGAGCCACCAGCGCCGGGTGGTCAGCCCCCACATGGCCAGCAGGCTGAGGAAGAGGGTGAAGAAGATGTTCCAGTTGGTCAGGTTGCCCAGGATGTCGTCGGCGTTGAAGGCGAGAATCCAGAAGGGCTGGGACACCACGGCGAAAATCGCCAGCCGCCCCAGGTAGCGCCTGATGTTGTGGGTGTAGAGCAGGCCCACCGTCATACAGTAGCAGAACAGGGGGAAGGCCAGCCGGCCGATCCACCGGAATATGGGCGTCTCCGGGAAGAAGGCCCCGCCAATGTGATCCAGCAGCATGGCGGCGATGGCGACCAGCTTGAGCAGGTCGGTGTCCAGGTTGGTGCGCAGCTTTCTCTCTTGGGTTTCCATGATCTCATTCCTCCGGTATTTCAACTGAGTCTGCCGTCAGGGGGAATCCCTGACGGCTTCCACCGGTGGAAGCGGGCCTCAGGCCTCGCTCTTGGTCTTGGCCGCGGCTTTTTTCGCCGCCGGCTTCTTTGCCGCCGCCTTCTTGGGAGCGGCCGCCTTCTTGGCGGCCGGCTTTTTGGCGGTGGTCTTTTTGGCGGTGGTCTTTTTGGCGGTGGTCTTTTTGGCCGCCGCCTTTTGGGCGGGCTTCTTCTCCTCCTCAGGAGGGGCGCCCTCCGCCGGACTCTCCGCAGAGGCGGTCTTTTTCTTGTAGCCCCGCTGATCCTCGGGCAGGAAGTTGGGGCACTCCGGGTTGATGCAGAAGGGCTTCTTGAACCCCCGGCCCGACTTCTTGAACAGGGTGTGGCCGCACTCGGGGCAGGTCTCCTTCACCGGCACGTCCCAGGTCATGAAGTCGCACCGCTTGGCCTCGTCCTTGCTGGAGTTGTTCTCGCAGCCGTAGTAGGCGTATCCCCGCTTGGAGGTCTTTTTGAGGATCTTGCCGCCGCACTTGGGGCACTTGCCGGGCATCTCGATGACGATGGGCTGGGTGTGGTCGCACTCCGGCCAGCCGGGGCAGGCCAGGAAGCGGCCGAACCGGCCGGACTTGTACACCAGATTGCGCCCGCACTTGGGGCAGATCACGTCGGACACCTCGTCGGGTACCTTGATGCGCTCGCCGTCCAGATCCGCCTCGGCCTTCTGGAGCTCCTGCTCAAAGTCGCCGTAGAAGTCGCCCAGCAGGCTCTTCCAGTCCACCTTGCCGGTCTCCACCTCGTCCAGCCGCTCCTCCATAGTGGCGGTGAAGGCGGTATCCACAATGTCGGTGAATTTGTCCTTCATCAGGCCGGTGACCACCTCCCCCAGGGGGGTGGGGCGGAGGTTCTTGCCCTCCTTCACCACATACTCCCGGTCCAGGATGGTGGAGATGGTGGGGGCGTAGGTGGAGGGGCGGCCGATGCCCTTCTCCTCCAGGGCCTTGATCAGCGTGGCCTCGGTGTAGCGGCTGGGGGGCTGGGTGAAGTGCTGGTCGGGCTTGAGGGCCTCCAGCTTCAGGGCCTCCCCCTCCTTCAGATCGGGCAGGGGGGACTGGAACGCCTCCTCCTCCTCGTCCTTCCCCTCCACGTACACGGCGGTGTAGCCGGAGAACTTGAGGGCCGAGTGGGTGGCCCGGAAGGTGTATCCCGCGGAGGTCACCTCGATGGACACGCTGTCGTACACGGCGGAGGCCATCTGGCAGGCCAGGAAGCGGCTCCAGATGAGCTTGTAGAGCTTATACTGCTCGGCGGTGAGGGACTTCTTGATGTCCTCCGGGGTCAGGTTCACGTTGGAGGGCCGGATGGCCTCGTGGGCGTCCTGGGCGCCGGATTTGGTCTTGTAGACCCGGGCCTTGCCGGGGTAGTAGTCCGCGCCGTAGCGGGCGAGGATGAAGTCCTTCGCGGCGGCGGTGGCCTCGTCGGACAGGCGGAGGGAGTCGGTACGCATATAGGTGATGAGACCCACGGTGCCCTCCCCCTCGATGTCCACGCCCTCATAGAGCTGCTGGGCGATGGACATGGTCCGCCGGGGCGTCATGTTGAGCTTGCGGCTGGCCTCCTGCTGGAGGGTGGAGGTGATGAAGGGGGGCGCGGGGTTGCGCTGCTTGTCCTGCCGCTTGACGCCGGTGACGGCGAAGGGGGCGTTCTTCACCGCCTCCATGACGGCGTTGACCTCCGCCTCGCTGTTCAGCTCCACCTTCTTCTCCCGGCCGTAGAAGCTGGCCTTGAACTGCCCCAGGTTGGGGGCGATGCGGGAGAGATCAGCGTCCAGGGACCAGTACTCCTGGGGGACGAAGGCCTTGATGTCGGCCTCCCGCTCGCACACCAGCCGGGTGGCCACCGACTGCACCCGCCCGGCGGACAGGCCCCGGCGGATCTTCTTCCACAGCAGGGGGGAGATCTGATAGCCCACGATGCGGTCCAGCACCCGGCGCGCCTGCTGGGCGTTCACCAGATCCATATCGATGGCCCGGGGGTGGGCGATGGAGTCGTTGACCACCTTCTTGGTGATCTCGTTGAAGGTCACCCGGTAGGTCTTGTCGTCCGGGATGCCCAGCATCTCCTTCAGGTGCCAGGAGATGGCCTCGCCCTCCCGGTCGGGGTCGGTGGCGAGGAACACTTTCTCGCTCTTCTTGGCGGATTTTTTCAGCTCGTCAATGACCTCTTCCTTGCCCTTGATGGGCTGGTAGTTCAGTTCAAAGCCGTGCTCCACGTCCACGCCCAGCTTGCTCTTGGGCAGGTCGCGCACGTGGCCCATGGAGGCCTTCACCTCATAGCCCGGGCCCAGATATTTGCCGATGGTCTTGGCCTTCGCCGGAGACTCGACGATCACCAAATTCGATTTTGCCACAGCATAGTACTCCTTACATACTTAGTCGTCAAAGCGGACGGCAGCGGTAAACCGCTTGCCGGGAAGCTCATTCAGATAGCCCTGAGCCTGCAGCAGGGTCAGGGCAGTGTTCACCCGCCGGGCGGGAATCTCGGTGCGGCCCACGATCTCGTCGGGCACCAGGGCGCGGCCGCTCAGCAGGGCGAAGATGGCCCGCTGTTCGTCCCCCATGGCCTCCAGCTCACTCCGGGGGCGCAGAGGGAGGGGATTCCTCTCCGCCGGACGGGGCACCGGCTCCGGCGCCGGCTCGGCCGCCGCCTCCAGCCGCGCCTCCGCCCCCTCCCGGGACAGCGAAGGGGCCTGCCGCACCTTATGGGGAAAGCGTGTCACATATTCCACCAGAATATCCTGGGCCGAGCGGATCAGCTTGGCCTCGCCCCGGGCGATCAGGCCATTGGTGCCCGCGCTCATGGGGGCGTCCGCCGGGCCGGGGACAGCGAACACCTCCCGGTTCTGGTCCAGGGCCAGCCGGGCGGTGATCAGCGTGCCGCTGTGCTCGGCGGCCTCCACCGCCGCCACGCCCGCGGACAGGCCGCTGAGGATGCGGTTGCGGATGGGGAAGCGCCACCCCTCCGGCGGGGTGCCGGGCGGGTTTTCCGACAGGATGGCCCCCGCGGCGGCCACGTCCTCGTAGAGTCCCTGGTTGCGCCGGGGGTAGACCACGTCCACCCCGCCGGCCAGCACCGACACCGCCGGGCCGCCGCCCTGGAGGGCCCCCTTGAGGGCGGCCGCGTCGATGCCCTGTGCCAGGCCGGAGAGCACCAGCGCCCCCGACCGGGCCAGCTCCAGGCCCAGCCGCCCCGCCATGGCCACGCCGTAGGGGGTACACTCCCGGGCGCCCACGATGGCGACGGCCAGCTCCTCGTCAAAGCGGAAGAGCCGCCCCTTCACATAGAGCACCAGGGGAAAGTCGTGGAGCTGGAGCAGGCGCTCCGGATAGGCCGCGTCCTGGTAGGTCAGCAGGGTGAGTCCCAGCCGGTCGCAGTCGCCCAGGATGCGCTCCGCCCGCTCCAGGGATTTGTCCGCCAGGGAGCGGCAAAGCTTTTCACTCAACGAAAGCAGTTCGTACTCCCCGGGGTCGGCGAAGTAGGCCGCCTCTGCGGTGCCGAACCGGCGCACCAGCGCCGCGGCCGTGGGGGGGCGCGGCCTGGCTCAGCGCCAGCCCTCCCAGAGCACCACAGACGCCGCCACGGCGGCGTTGAGGGACTCGCAGCGGTCCCGCATGGGGATTTTCAAAGTCGCCCGGCAGGCGTCCAGCACCGGCTGGGACACCCCCCGCCCCTCGCTGCCGATGACCACGGCGGCGCCCTCCAGCGGGACGGCGCGGATGTCCTCCGTGTCGTCCCGCAGGGCGGTGGCATACAGGGGGGCGCCCGACCGGGCCAGCCGGCCGGTCAGCTCCTCCAGCGTCCCCTCCCACACCGGCAGGCGGAAGCAGGCCCCCATGGTGGCGCGCACCGTCTTGGGGGCAAAGGGCTCGGCGCAGCCGGGCAGCAGGAACAGCCCCGCCGCCCCGAAGGCGTCGGCGGTGCGCCAGACGGTGCCCACGTTGCCGGGGTCCTGCACCCCGTCCAGCACCAGCAGGCGGCCCTCCGGCAGCGTCTCCGGCGGAGCGGTGTCCGGCGTCCGGCACACGGCCAGCATGCCCTGGGGTGTCTCCACGGTGGACACCGCCCGCAGCAGCGCCTCCGGCACCTCCACCACCCGCACCCCGGCGGGCAGCTCCGCCGGGGGGGCGGTTCCCTCCGCCACCGCCAGCAGCTCCGGCGGCGGCCCCCAGCGCAGGGCCTCCCCCACCAGCTTGGTCCCTTCGCAGAGGAATACCCCCTGGGCCCGGCGGGTCTTTTTCTCCGCCCCCAGCCTGCGCAGGCGGGTGATCAGCGGATTTTGCCGGCTGGTGATGCGCTCCATGGCGGTCCTCCTTACAAGTCCTGGAGATGGTTGATGTCCTCCGTGCGGCCCAGGGCCACCACCGCATCGCCCGGCTCAATAACATAGCTGGCGCCGGGGGCCACGTTCAGCGCCCCGTCCTTGCCCCTGCGCACGGCGATGATGTTGACCTTGTAACGGGCCCGCACATCCAGATTTTGAATCGTTTCGTAGTGCCACTCCTTGGGCACGGCGGTCTCCACGATGCCGAAATCCTCGCTCAGCTCAATGAAGTTGAGCACGTTGGAGCTGGAGAGCCCCTGGGCCAGCTTGACCCCCATCTCGTGCTCGGGGAATACCACCCGGTCCGCCCCGATCTTCTCCAGCACCTTGCGGTGGACGTGGCTCTGGGCCTTGCAGATGACCCGCTTGACCCCAATCTCCTTCAGATTAAGCGTGATAAGGGCGGAGTTTCCGATATCGTCTCCCACCGCCACCACGGCGCAGTCGTAGTTGCGCACGCCCAGGGCCCGCAGAACCGAGGGGTCCCTGGCGTCGCCGGTGACGGCGTGGGTGACCTTTTCGGCCACCCTCTGCACGTGATCCTCCCGCTCGTCCACTGCCAGCACCTCATGGCCCAGGGAGCTGAGCTCCGTGGCCACGGCGCTGCCAAACCGGCCCAGGCCGATGACAACAAAGGTTTTCATAACGTGGAAAACACTTCCTTTTCTCCTGATGCGGCGCTTCAGCCGATCATGACGTTCATCTCAGGGTATTTGATCTTGGCCGGATGCCTGTTTCCGGTGATAAAGGCGATGGAGAAGGACAGGATGCCCACACGGCCCATATACATCAGCAGGATCAGCAGCCCCTGGGAGAAGGGGGTGAGGGTGGGGGTGATCCCGGTGGTCAGGCCCACCGTGCCCATGGCGGAGGCCACCTCAAAGGCGCTGTCCAGGTAGGGCAGATCCTCCACCGTGGACACCACCATGGAGCTGAACACAAAGACAAACAGCACCACCAGCGCCAGAGTCATGGCATTGAGCACCCGGCGGTAGTGGATCGCCCGGCCGCGGAAGGTGACCTGCTCCCGGCCCATGAGGCCGGAGCGCAGGGCCAGCAGCAGCACGCCCACCGTGGCGGTCTTGAGGCCGCCGGCGGTAGAGCCGGAGGAGCCGCCGATGAGCATCAGCACGCAGGACATGGCCTTGCTGGTGTCGCTGAGGCCGCCCTGGCCGATGGAGTCGAAGCCGGCGGTGCGCAGGGTGACGGACTGGAACAGGGCGTTGAGTCCCTTCTGCCAGAGGGGCATGTCCCCCAGGGTGGCGGGGTTGTCAAACTCCTCCATCAGGAAGAACAGGGCGCCCCCCACGATCAGCACAGCGGTGATGAGGAGCACCATCTTGCTGTAGACCGACAGCCTGCTCCAGCACCGCTTGTCCACAATGTCCTCCCACACGAAGAAGCCCAGGCCGCCCACTACGATGAGGGCGGCGGTGGTGCCCAGCATCAGGGGGTTGTCGTTGTAGCCGGCCAGGCTGCTGAAGGCACCGAAGCGCCCTCCCAGCAGATCAAAGCCCGCGTTGCAGAAGGAGGAGACTGCGTGGAACACGGCGTGCCAAGTGCCCTTGAGGAAGCCGAACTCCGGGATGAGGCACACCGACATGAGCACCGCCCCCGCCGTCTCCATGGCGAAGGTGCCGATGAGGGCGTGGCGCACCACCCGCACCACCCCGTCCATGTCGTTGAGGTTGAGGGTGGACACCATGATAAGCCGCTCCGACAGGCCAATACGCCGGTGGAGGGCGAAGGAGACGAGGGTGATGACCGTCATGAAGCCCAGACCGCCCAACTGGATCATGGTCAGGATGACCGCCTGACCGAACAGCGTCCACTGGGTCCACGTGTCCACCAGGATCAGGCCGGTGACGCAGGTGGAGGAGGTGGCGGTGAACAGTCCGGTGAAGAACCCGGCGCTCTGTCCGTCCCGGGAGGCGATGGGCAGGGTCAGCAGCAGCGCCCCGATCAGAATAATCGCCGCGAAGGAGCCCGCCACGATCCGGGTGGCGTTGAGGCTCCGGCTGCGGATAAAGCTGTCCCGCAGCCAGAGCGCGCATTTCTTGATCAAAGCCTTGGCCTCCTTAAGGGTGGGATGGAAACGATTTTGACGCAGAAAAGCATGCCGAAGGAAGGATTCCCTTCGGCATGCTCATTCAGTCCGGCGAATTCCAGCCGGGGATGGGAGCAGCGGGGGTATGAAACGCCCGGTCAGCACGCAGATATTCACTTCCCAGGCGCTTCTCCATGGCTCTCCTCATACCCCCTTGCACTTGCTCCCGCTTCCCAGGACAGACCGGCTCAATACAGCTTGGCGCCCGCCGGAATGTGGTCGTCCACCATCAGGCAGTGGAGCTTCTCCACGCCCTCCTCGTGGTGTACCGCGGAGATGATCATGCCGCAGGAGTCAATGCCCATCATCTTGCGGGGCGGCAGGTTGGTAATGGCGATGAGGGTCTTGCCCACCAGCTCCTCCGGCTCATAGGTGTCGTGGATGCCGCTCAGGATCACACGGTCCTCGCCGGTGCCGTCATCCAGAACGAACTTCAGCAGCTTCTTGCTCTTGGGCACGGCGGTGCACTCCTTGACCTTCACGGCCCGGAAGTCGGACTTGGCAAAGGTCTCGAAGTCCACGAACTCCTGGAACAGGGGCTCAATCTCCACCTTGGAGAAGTCCACCGGGCCCTGCTCGGCGGCGGGGACAGCGCAGTTGGTTCCAGCCGCGGCGCGCTTGGCGGACTCAGGCTTGTCCAGGGGCTTCATGGTGGGGAAGAGGATCACGTCGCGGATGGAGTCGGAGTCGGTGAGCAGCATCACGCAGCGGTCGATGCCGATACCCATGCCGCCCGTGGGGGGCAGGCCGTACTCCAGGGCGTTGATGAAATCCTCGTCCATCATGCCGGCCTCGTCGTTGCCCATCTCACGCAGGGCCAGCTCGTGCTCGAAGCGGCCGCGCTGGTCGATGGGATCGTTGAGCTCGGAGAAGGCGTTGGCAAACTCACAGTGGTTGATAAACAGCTCGAAGCGCTCGGTGAGGCGGGGATCCTTGGGGGAGCGCTTGGTCAGCGGGGACACCTCCACCGGATACATGGTGATGAAGGTGGGCTGGATCAGCTTCTCCTCCACCCGCTGGTCAAAGGCCTCGTACAGGGCGGTGCCCCAGGTGCGCTCGCAGCCCTCCAGATCGATGCCCTTGGCCTCGGCGGCCTTGCAGGCCTCCTCGTCGTCGGAGATGGCCTCAAAGTCCACGCCCACATACTCCCGGACGGCGTCGATCATGGTCATGCGCTTCCAGCCGGGAGTCAGGTCAATCTCGTTGCCCAGCCAAGTCACACGATAGGAGCCCAGGATCTCCTTGGCAGCGGTGGAGAGAACCCCCTCGGCAATGTCCATCATGTCGTGGAAGTCGGCATAGGCCTCATAGAGCTCGATGGTGGTGAACTCCGGGTTGTGCTTGGGATCCATGCCCTCGTTGCGGAAGATGCGGCCGATCTCATACACCCGCTCAAAGCCGCCCACAGTGAGCCGCTTCAGGTTCAGCTCGGTGGCGATGCGCATATACATGTCGATGTCCAGGGTGTTGTGGTGGGTGATGAAGGGCCGGGCGGTGGCGCCGCCGGAGATGGTGTTGAGGACAGGGGTCTCCACCTCCAGGTAGTCCCGCTCGTCCAGATACCGGCGCATATGCTTGATGAAGGCGGTGCGGATACGGAAGGCACGGCGCACGTCCTCGTTCATGATCAGATCCACATAGCGCTGGCGGTAGCGCATCTCCTTGTCGGTCAGGCCGTGGAATTTCTCGGGCAGAGGCTGGAGGGACTTGGAGAGAAGCGTCACCTTGTGGGCCTTGACGGAGATCTCGCCCCGCTTGGTCTTAAAGACCTCGCCTTCCACGCCCACGATGTCGCCGATGTCGGTCTTTTTGAACTTGGCGAAGGCCTCCTCGCCCAGCTCGTCCACGCGGACGTAGAGCTGGATGCGGCCCTTGCCGTCCTGCAGATCGCAGAACACGGCTTTGCCCATGCCGCGCTTGGACATGATGCGGCCGGCCACGGAGGTCATAGCGCCCTCCAGGGCCTCAAAGCCCTCCTTAATGTCGGCGGAGTGGTGCTTCACCACAAATTTGGTGATCTGGAAGGGGTCCTGGCCCGCATCCTGCAGCTCCTTGAGCTTGGCGCGGCGGATCAGGCGCTGTTCGGACAGGGACGGCTGCTCCTCGGGCTGGTTGACGCTTCTCTCTTCTGTGCTCATGACTCTGCTCCTTACTTTTGAATCTCTAAAATACGGTACCTCAGTACGCCGGCGGGGGCCTCCACCTGAACCTCGTCACCCACTGCGTTGCCCAGCAGGGCCTTGCCGAAGGGGGAGTCCTCGGAGATACGGCCATTCATGGGGTCGGCCTCCTGGGAGCCCACCACCTGGTAGCTCTCCTCCTCCTCGAACTCCAGATCCAGTACCTTGACCTTGGAGCCCAGGCGGACGGAATTGGGGTCGGTCTCATGCTCCTCGATGACCACATAGTTGGCCAGGATGTTCTCCACCTCCGCGATGCGGGAGTAGAGCTTGCCCTGCTCGTTCTTGGCCTCGTCGTACTCACTGTTCTCGGACAGGTCGCCGAAGGAGCGGGCCTCCTTGATCTGGTCGGCGACCTCCTTCTCCCGGACGGTCTTCAGATAGTTGAGCTCCTGCTTGAGCTCCTCCAAGCGCTCCGCGCTCAGCTTAAATTCTTTCGCCATTGCCGTATGCGCACACCTTTCTTTTTTGCTTCTTCCTTATCGGTCAAAAGGCCTCAACCAGGCCTCTTCTGAAATCTCAACAGAAACATTACGCCACGTTAATACGATATTATAGGTAGTTTCCCACCTTCTGTCAAGTCAATTATTTCCCATCATGTGGCATGAATCCGGATCTGTCCCTCTGTCAGGCGGCCGCACTCCCACAACAGGGACAGCAGCGGAAGGGGGGCCAGGTCCGGCGGCAGCCCCCCCTCCTCCAGTATGGGGCGCAGGCCGGCCAGCCCGGGCACGGGGCCGTACAGCCGGAGCACCGTTCCCCTCTCCTCCCCGCCCGGGCCGAAGGCCAGGGTCACGTCGGGGGCCGCCCCGCCGGGCCGCAGCACCGCCGCGCCATACTCCTCCCGCAGCCACGCCGCCAGTTCCTCCCCCTCGCCGGGCACATCCACCACCAGATGGCGCACCTGGGGACACAGGCGCGCCGCCGCAGCAAACAGCGGCCGGCTCACCCGGGGGCCGGACAGGGCCACAGTGGCCCGCACCCGCAGTATGCCCGCCCGCCGGAGCGCGGCCAGGGCCAGGGGGACGGCGATAGCCTGGCAGAAGGGCTCCGGGTCCACACTCCGCAGCCCCTGTCCCTCCAGCGCGGGCCAGTCGGGAAAATCCTCCGCCGTCAGCGCCCGCCGTACTCCTGCACGGTACAGGGCCGCCGCCCCCTGCTCCGCCCGTCTCTTCCGCCTGTCATCCCGCAGACCGGGGCGGACCGGCACCGACACCCGCAGACAGCGCAGGCCCAGCACCCGCTCCTCCGTCACCACCGGGCGGCGGCCCCGCCGCTCCTCCAGCGCCACAATTCCCACCAACCCCATCACCTCGGGAACAGGATATGCGCCGGGGCCCGGTTTATGCGGGCGGAGGATATAGGAAGCGGGGGGGGGGGGGGGGGGGGGGGGGGGGGGGGGGGGGGGGGGGGGGGGGG
>NZ_CAXSQB010000003.1:36915-50301 GCF_964239415.1 Clostridium sp. ATCC BAA-442
CCCCCCCCCCCCCCCCCCCCCCCCCCCCCCCCCCCCCCGCTTCTCCTTCTTTTTCTCCTGGCGGAGGCGGAACCTGCGCTCCTCCTCCGCCGCGTCCCTTTGGCGATGCCGCTGCGCCCGTTCCGCCCTGCGCGCCTCCCGCTGGAGCTGGAGGGCCTGCTGGGCCTTCGTGCCGGCGCCGGTTTTCTCTGGACGGTTCCGCACCTGCCGCCGGACCCGCTTGGGATTCTCCCGGCCGGATGGACGCCGGGGCGCCTCTACCGCTGGACTAAAGTCCAGGCCCCGCCACGCCGACAGGAGCCACTGCCAAACCTCTCCGTCCTTCGGCTCGGCGCCGAAGGTATGGCGGCACACCTCCAGGCGCCCCTCCGCCTCCCGCTCGTACACGCCCACCCAGAAGGGGTCGGCAAACCAGACCGTCAGCCTCGCATAGCCGCATTCCATATGAAGTTGTCCTCCTTAAATATAGGTCTTGCGCGGAGCGCGGACAACCAAGGAGGCAGGTTACTGACGGTCCCGGGGGCGGGACGCTCCCTCGGACCGCGCCCGGACTACCAACCGGGCCGTGTTTTTCGTTCCGCCCTCTGATTATCACTCCGGTTCCGCCGCTTGTCAACCCCCGCGCCTCACCTTTCCTTTACGATATCTTACAAAGAGTTTAGCTTGTTTTACACCACGCTGATAGCGCACTCCCCAATCTATCCGCTATCATGGCAGCGTACCGAGCGTATCAAAATAACTTTGGAGGAATCAGAATGAATTGGAAGCGTCCCCTGGCCCTGTCCACGGCCGCCCTGACGCTGGGCACGGCCCTGGCTGCCTGCGGCAATCCCACGGCCGCCGCGCCCGATCCCACCCCCACGCCTGCCGCCGAGGTTCAGTCCCTCTCCACCACCGGCTCCACCGTCAAAGCCCCCAAATACGTGTTTCTCTTCATTGGCGACGGCATGAGCTATCCCCAGATCCAGTCCACATCCGATTTCCTGGGTGCGCTGAACGACGCCGACTATCGGCAGGCCCAGCCCAGCCTGGACGACAACGGCGGAGCCATCCTGGACGGTCCCGAGTACCTCAACTTCATGAACTTTGAGGCCGCCGGCTCCGCCGTGACTTATGACTCCAACTCCTTTGCCCCCGACTCCGCCTCCACCGCCACCTCCATCTCCACCGGCTACAAGACCTACTCCGGCTCCATCAACGTGGACGAAACCGGCACCATTTCCTACGAAACCATTGCCGAACAGCTCCACGCCCAGAAGGGCTATTCGGTGGGCGTCATTACCTCCGTCAACCTCAACCATGCCACCCCTGCCGCCTTCTATGCCCACCAGGCCAGCCGCAATGACTACTACGACATCGGCCTGGAGCTCATCGACTCCGGCTTTGAGTACTTCGCCGGCGGCGGCCTGCTCAAGCCCACCGGCGCCGAGGGAGATCAGGCCGATCTGTACGCCCTGGCGGAAAAGGCGGGCTATCATGTGGTCAAGACCCAGGCTGAGGCCGAGCAGGTCACCGGCGGCCCGGTGGTAATCATCGACGAGCACCTGGCCGACAGCGACGCCATGGCCTACGAGATCGACCGCACTGACGACATGTGGGCCCTGGCCGACTACGTGGAAAAGGGGATTGAGGTGCTCTCCCAGGACAAGGACGGCTTCTTTATGATGTGCGAGGGCGGCAAGATCGACTGGGCCTGCCACGCCAACGACGCCGCCTCCACCATCCACGACACGCAGGCCCTGGCCGATGCGGTACAGGTGGCCATCGACTTCGCCAAGGAGCACGCCGATGAGACCCTGATCCTGGTCACCGGCGACCACGAAACCGGCGGCCTCACCATCGGCTTTGCCGGCACTGACTACGACACCTATCTGGATCTGCTGGAGAGCCAGAAGATCTCCTACGCCAAGTTCGACAGCGACTACGTGTCCAGGTACAAGGAGGACAAGACCTCCTTTGAGGATGTCCTGAAGGATGTGGAGGCGCTCTTCGGCCTCAAGCCCCAGGGCGAGGAGGGCGATAAGCTGGTGCTCACCGACTACGAGCTGGAACAGCTCCGCGCCGCCTACGAGAAGAGCGTCAACGGCACTGCTGCCAGCCAGTACGAGCAGGAGGAATATGTGCTCTACGGCACCTACGAGCCTCTGAGCGTCACCCTCACCCACATCATCAACAACAAGTCCGGCATCTCCTTCACCTCTTACAGCCACACCGGCCTGCCCGTGGCCGTGCTGGCCCACGGTGTTAACGCCGGGCAGTTCAACGGCTACTACGACAATACTCAGATCTATCACAAGCTGGCCGGCATGCTCGGCATAGCCTAACCCCTGCTTTCCCACTTCCATACAGCCGAGGCGGATGGGGTCTCCCGACCCCATCCGCCTCGGCGCAGAAAGGACTTATCCATCTATGCGTTTTCTACGTGCCCCCGCCCAGCGCCGCTATTATGTCCCCGTCGTGCTCTGCCTGGCGCTGACCGCCCTGCTGCTCCTCCTCCCCACCGGGTATGAAGGGGCCGTCCAGTACCAGGAGGCCGACCGCTGCGCGGCCCGGGTGCTGGCGGTGGACGACTCCACCATCGTGGACACCGGGCTCGTCCGCTCCGGTGAGCAGCGCTGCACTCTGGAGCTGCTGGGCGGCCGGTTTCAGGGACGGACCGCCACCGGCATCAACATGCTCAACGGCTCCCTGGAGCAGGACAAGCTATTCGCCCCCGGTGACAAGGCCATGGTGGTGGTCAGCTACCAGGGGGACGAGATTCTCTCCGTCACCATGACCGACCACTACCGCATCGGCAAGGAGGCTCTGCTGGCCGCCGTCTTCGCCGTGTTCCTGATCCTCTTCGCCGGGCGTACCGGCCTGCGGGCCATCGTCTCCTTCGTGCTGACGGTGCTGATGCTGTGGAAGGTTCTGGTGCCCCTCTACCTCAAGGGCTGGAACCCCATCCTGGTCGGCCTGGCGGTTACTCTGGCCCTCACCCTGCTGATCATCGCCCTGGTCTACGGCTTCGAGCGGCGGTGCGCCGCCGCCGTGTCGGGTGCGTTCCTGGGTATACTGGTCACATGTGTGCTTGGCATTGTGTTTACCGACCTGTTTCAGATCCACGGGGCCGTTATGTCCTACTCGGAGAGTCTGCTCTACTCCGGATATCAGGATCTCAACCTGACCCAGATCTTTATGGCGGCGATCTTCATCGGCTCCTCCGGCGCGGTGATGGATCTGGCGGTGGATATCACATCTGCGGTCAACGAGGTAGTGAAAAAGCGCCCTGATATCTCCCGCTGGGAGGCGGTACGCTCCGGTATGAATGTGGGGCGGGCGGCCATGGGCACTATGACAACCACCCTCCTGCTGGCCTACTCCGGCGGCTACGTGGCCCTGCTCATGGTCTTTATGGCCCAGGGCACTCCCCTTTATAACATTCTCAACTACAAGTATGTCGCCTCAGAAATCATACACACCATCGTGGGTTCCTTCGGTCTGGTGACTGTGGCTCCCCTCACCGCCCTGACCAGCGGCTTTCTGCTGGCCGGGCAGAGAGAGCCCAGCCTCCCCACGCCGCCTGTCCGCCGGGCGGCAGAGGGGCAAAGCGCTCCGCAGGGCGATTCAGAGCACGACCGCCGCTTGCTGCGGCTCCTGATGCGGAGATGAACCATCCGGGTTCCCTTTCACGTTGGATCTAACGACTTTTGCGAAAGACTGAACCCCACCGGCTTCGCCGGCGGGGTTTTATATCTTCTATGTCTGGAGGGTCATGGTGAACTCCGTCCGGTAGTACAGCTCCTCCTCCGGCACGCCGTCCTCGGCAAGCAGCCAGCCCCCCACATCCTGGTAGCCCTCCCAGGAGACCATCTGGGTAACGGTCACCGCCCCGGCCTGGAGGGTATAGCTGTCAAAGGGCCGGCTTCCGACGGCCTGAAGCACACCGCTGCTCCACCAGGACACGCCGTTCCACCCCGGCTGGGCGGCGGCAAAGGCCGCAGCCGCCAGAGACTGCTGGGTGGTGCTTCCGAACAGCACCTCCTCCCCGGTGCGCTCCATCACGATGCGTACCCCGGTGACCTCTCCCGCGCCATTGACGGTGAGCTGGTGCGGCGGACCGCCTTCGCCCGGCCAGCACACCGCAGAGCGCCCCGGCGCGATATCCTTCTCCCACTCACCCGCCCCGTTCATCCGCTCGCCGGAGCACACATCCAGCCTCCGGCACCAGTCGTTGACGTTGGCGGCGTATGCCTCCGGAGTGAGAGGCCCCCGGTGGAGGGGCATCAGGGTCGCCTGAAGTGCCAGGACCAGGCTCAGGCCAAACAGGGCGGCCCGGGCGGCGACAAAGCCCCCGATGCGCAGGCCGCTCTCGTCCTTCATGGTATAGGAGGTGTCCTCCTCCCAGTCCTCCGGTTCTCCGTCTCTGCACCGACGCCAGCACTTGTAATTGCGCCAGAGGACATAGATGGGGATGCCGTACCCCTCGCCCCGGGCGAACACCCCCCAGGTGCGGGACAGGGCCCGGCCCCAGGTGAGCTTTCCCCCGTCCCGGTTTCGGACCGCCAGCCCAAATATCCACTTGCCCGGCGTATACCCCCAGGTGCACAGGAGCAGGGGCTCCGCCGCCAGCAGGATACCGTAAGCGGCGTAGGCATTCAGCAGCCGGACTCCCCAGTTGTTCTCAGGAAACCAGCGGAACAGGAACAGGCACACCACCATCCACAGAAAGCTGCAAAGGCTGTAGTCCAGGCCGCGGGCGAAATAGCGCCGCCAGGGGTGGGAGACGGTGGGGGCCGCGTCGGCCCGCAGATCGAAAAAGCCGGGCTGATCCGCCGGGCGGTCCAGCCGGCTGAGGTACCTGTGGGCGTCCAGGGTGGCAAACTCCACCCCGTCCTCCCGCATGGCGCGGCACACCTGTCCCACCCAGTCCAGCTCTGCCCGCCGCCGCGCCAGGGCGGCCTCCTGCTCCCCCAGCAGGGCCGCCAGAGGGCGCTCTCCCCGCTGGGCCTGCCGGATCTCCTCCAGGGACAGTCCGAGCTGCCGCAGCAGCTTCACTTTGCGCAGGGTATCCGCGTCCTCCTCCGTGTAGTCCCGGTAGTTGTTCGCCCCCCGCCTGGGGTGAATGAAGCCCTCCTGCTCATAAAAGCGGATATTGGCCCTGGGCATGTCCAGGGCGGCCTCCAGCTCACCGATCGTCACTCTGCTCGCCTCCCTGTCTCCACGGTAGGGTATCAAGTGGGTTTACAGTCAAGACTTTTTTACCGGATTTTCAGCAATTCCAGCGCGGCGGCCAATTGAGTATCCTCCGCTCCGGTGTTGTATACCTCCGCGTCCAGGGTCAGGCCGGTGCCGATAAGGGAGGCGCCACTTCCGGTGAAGTAGGCGCCGGTGGAGATGGCCACGGCGCCGCCGTGGGGCAGAGGGAAGGTCTGCTGGGAGTAGCCCTTGCCGCTGGTGGGCTCCCCTACGATCACCGCCGCGCCCTGCTCCTGGAGCTCGGCGGCGAAAAACTCGGCGGCGGAGTAGGTGTCGGCGTTGACCAGCACCGCCATGGGCAGTTCCACACAGTCCGCGTCGGAGTTGGTGATCTCCTCATGGCCCGCCCGGTCGCGGCTGATGAAGATGGGGCCCTCGGGCAGCAGGAAGTCCAGCATGTCGGTGAGCTGGCTCAGGTAGCCGCCGCCGTTGTTCCGCATGTCAAAGACCAGCGCCTCCGCCCCCTGCTCCCGGAGCTGGGTGACGGCCTCCTCCAGCCGCTGGGCGCTGTGGTCGTAGAAGTTGAGCAGGCGCACATAGCCCACCTTTCCCTCCAGCATCCGGCTCTCCACCGGGTCGTTCTTCAGCTCGGCCCGCTCCACCTCCACGGTGCGGGCCGCCCCGTCCTCCCCCAGCACCTCCAGGGTGACGGTGGTGCCCGCCTCCCCCTGGATAAGATTCGCGCCCTCATAGCGTGCCTCTCCCGCCAGGGAGGCACCGTCTACAGCGGTAATGACCTCCCCGGCTTCCAATCCAGCCGCCTCGGCGGGGCCCCCGGCCTCCACCGCGAGGATATAGAGTCCCTCCTCCCGTGTGTAGTTGACGGTAATCCCAACCCCCACATACTGGTTGGTGCGGCGCTGGTTCTGGGCCTCCAGCTCATCAGCCGTCAGGTAGTAGCTCCAGCGGTCGCCCAGGCCGGACACCATGCCCTCCAGGGCGGCGTCCACCACCTCTGTCTCGTCATATTCCCCCACAAAGAGGGTGTTGACCAGCCGCAGCCCCTCCACCAGGGAACGCCCACCCTCCCCCATCCAGGCACGGACGGCCAGGAGTCCGCAGCCCAGCACGGCAGCGGCGGTGAGTGCAATGGCCAGCAGAAGCTGGGCCAGGGAAAAACGTTTCTTTCGCACGGGATCAGATCCTTTCCAGAAAAACCAGCGCGGGCGGAGGCCGATGCCTCCGCCCGCCTCTGGGCCTTGCCCGCGCACAGCGGGCGGAATTTCCACAGCAACGCGGCCCTGCCGCTATCCGGACATTACCAAGGGTGGGTCAGGCTCAGGCTGGGGAACTTGCTCTCCGGGTCCACACGGGTGTAGTTGTCCCGCACCTCCAGGTGCAGGTGGTTGCCCGTGGAGCTGCCGGTGGTGCCCACATAGCCGATGGTCTGGCCCTGGGACACCATCTGCCCCTCGCTCACCGCCCGGGAGCTCATGTGGGCGTAGAGGGTGGAGTTACCGTTGCCGTGGTCGATGACCACGTAATTGCCGTAGGAGTAGTGGTAGGCGGAGGTGACCACCTGTCCGCTCTTGCAGGCCTGAATGGGGGTGCCGCCAGGGGCGGGGATGTCGATGCCGGTATGGCTGTGGGCCTTGCCGGTGATGGGGTGAATGCGGTAGCCGAACAGGGAGGTCAGCCGGTAGTAGCCGGGCAGCGGCCACAGGTAGTTGGTCTCCGAGTCGATGGTGACATTGTTTTGCCGGCGCTCCTCCTCCAGTTGCTTCTGCTTCCGGGCGATCTCCGCCTGGATCTCCGCCGCGCCCTCCATCTCGTCGTCCAGCTGGCGGTTGAGCTCCGCCGCGTCGGCATTGATCTGGTCCAGCAGCTTCTGGGCCTCCGCCACCTTGGCCTGCTGCTCCGCCTTCTTGGCCTCCTGCTGGTCCTTGGCCGCCTGCTCCTCCGCACGGGCGCTCTCCAGCTCCGCCTGAAGCCGCTCCAGCTCCTGCCGGGCCGCGGTCAGCTCCTCCATGACCTGGTTGTCGTAGTCCATCACCGCGTCAATGTCCGCCAGGCGATCCAGCATGTCGGAGAAGTTCTCGGCGTTGAAGAGGATGGACCAATAGGATACCGTCCCCTCCTCCTCCATGGCGCGCACCCGCTCGCAGAACAGCTCATACTGGGCCTGCTCTTTGGCCTCTGCCTCCCTGCGCTCCGCCTCTTTCTGGGCGATTTCCTGGTCGTAGTAGGAGATCTGCGCGTTGATGCTGTCCAGCTCGGCATTGATGGCCTCCAACTGCTGCTGCAGGAGCTGCCGCCTCTGCTGGGCGGCAGCCTGGTCCTCCTTCACGTCGGCCAGCTGGTTCTTCAACTCCTGCTGCTTGACCTGGCTCTCCCGCTGCTCCTCCTTCAGCGCGTCGATCTCGCTCTGCGTCACCGCGCCCACGCCGCCGGCGATCATGCTGATCATGGGCAGCAGCAGGAGGAGGGCCATCACCACGGCCAGCCCGGCCACAAACACCCGGCGCCACTCGATTTTCTGCTTCTGGGGTCTCTTTTTCTGACTCTGCTTCTTTGCCACGTTGCCGCTCCTTTTATGTCCGTTCCATTACCAATTATAGGCCCGAATGAAGGGAAGATTGGGATAATATGCCTCGGGGTCTGTCCGCTGGCCGTTCCGCCGCACCTCATAGTAGAGGTGGGGGCCCGACGTATTGCCGGTGTCGCCCACGGCGCCGATGGTCTGCCCCTGGGACACCATCTGCCCCTCGCTCACCGCCCGCGAGGACATGTGGGCGTAGAGGGTGGTGGTGCCGTCCCCGTGGTCGATGACCACGAAGTTGCCGTAGGACCAGTTGGCGCCGGCGCCATACTCCGACATAATGACCTGTCCGCCCCTGGCCGCGTAGATGGGGACGCCGGTGGAGGCGGCCACGTCAATGCCGGTGTGGCTGTTTGGCACGTGATCCACCGGGTGCATCCGGTAGCCGAAGGCCGAGGTCAGCTTCAAATTGGACGCAGGCAGGGGCCACAGCCAGCCGTCGCCGGTAGGCGGGAGCTGGACGTTGTTCTGCTTCCGCTGCTCCTCCAGCTCCTTCTGCTTCCGGGCGATGTCCGCCCCGATGGCGGCCCACTCCGCGTTCTCTGTGTCCAACTGCCGGTTGACCTCCGCCACATCGGCGTTGATCTGGTCCAGCAGCTTCTGGGCCTGCGCCACCTTGGCCTGCTGCTCCGCCCTCTTGGCCTCCTGCTGCTCCCTGGCCGCCTGCTCCTCCGCGCGGGCGCTCTCCAGCTCCGCCTGAAGCCGCTCCAGCTCCTGCCGGGCCGCGGTCAGCTCCTCCATGACCTGGTTGTCGTAGTCCATCACCGCGTCCACATCGGCCAGACGGTCCAGCAGGTCGGAGAAGTCCTCGGCGTTAAAGAGGATGGACCAGTAGGACACCGTCCCCTCCTCCTCCATGGCGCGCACCCGCTCGCAGAACCGCTCATACTGGGCCTGCTCTTTGGCCTCCACCTCCCTGCGCTCCGCCTCTTTCTGGGCGATCTCCCCGTCATAGTAGGAGATCTGCGCGTTGATGCTGTCCAGCTCGGCATTGATTGCCTCTAACTGCTGCTGTAGGAGCTGCCGCTTCTGCTGGGCGGCCGCCTGGTCCTCTTTCACGCCGGCCAACTGCTCCTTCAGCTCCTCCTGCCGGGCCTGGCTCTCCGCCTGCTCGGCCTTCAGCGCGTCGATCTCGCTCTGGGAGGCCGCCCTCACCTGCCGGGCCAGCCCGCCCCAGGCGGGAACCAGCAGCGCGGCCGTCAGCAGGGCGCATGCCGCCCGCCGAAGGGATCTGTCAAACGCCATGGAAGCCTCCTTTTGCCGCTGCCGTTATACCTGCAGAAACTTGCGGATGGCCAGCACCGAGCCGCCCGCGCCGATGACGAAGCCGGTGAGGACGAACACGCCCAGCACCCGTAAAGCCATGGGCTGGAAGGGCAGCACGGTGATCAGGGAGATGGTGTCCGAGCCGCTGATGGCGCTGCCCACCAGCACATAGATGCCCCACTGGAGGAAGAAGGCCGCCACCGCACCCACCAGCCCCAGGATCAGGCCCTCAAAGACGAAGGGCCAGCGGACAAAGGCGTTGGTGGCGCCGCACATCTTCATGATGGCGATCTCCTCCCGCCGGTTGAAGGTGGCCAGCTTGATGGTGTTGGCGATAATGAACAGGCTCACCGCCAACAGGATCACCACCAGGATCACGGCCACCGCCCCGGCGATGTTGCGGATGACGGTGAAGCCCTCGGCGATCTCGGGGGCTGATTTAGTCTTGGCCACGCCGGTTACCTCTTTTACTGCGTTCTCTGTCTCAGTCAGCTTGCTGATGTCGTCCAGATAAACGTGGAACCGGTCCCGGTACACATCGGAGGGCAGGCCGTCAAACAGCTCGTTGCCCTCATAATCGGCCTCAAACTCCTCTTGGGCCTGCTCCTTGGTCATGAATTCCGCCCGGGCCACGTTGGGTACCGCCTCGATGTCGTCCTGGAGGGCTTTAGCCTCCTCCTGGGTGAGGCTCTCGTCGATGTACGCCGTGAATTGGTTCTCGGCCTCCAGATCGCTGAACATGTTCTCCGCATTCACCGCCACCAGGGTAAAGGAGCCCATGATGAGCAGGCAGCAGATAATCATGCAAACCGCGGCGAAGGACATAAAGCCGTGAGTGAAGATGCTGTGGAAGCCCTCTGAGAGGAAATAGCCGAAATCATATCGTTGTCTCATTGTTGTAATACCCGCCCGTCTCGTCGCTGATGATCCTGCCGTTCTCAATGGCCACCACCCGCTTGGAGAAGCGGTTGACCAGTTCCTTCGCGTGGGTGACCACCAGCACGGTGGTACCCAGCTCGTTGATGCGCTCCAGCAGCATCATGATCTCCAGGGAGCGCATGGGGTCCAGATTGCCCGTCGGCTCGTCGGCGATGATCATCTGGGGGTTGTTCACCAGGGCGCGGGCGATGGCCACCCGCTGCTGCTCGCCGCCGGAGAGCTGGTTGGGCTTGCGGTCTCCCTTCTGGTCCAGGCCCACCAGCTCCAGTACGTAGGGCACACGCTTGCGGATCTCCCGGGGGGAGGCCCCCACCGCCCGCATGGCAAAGGTCAGGTTCTCCCGCACCGTCTTTTTCTCAATGAGCCGGAAATCCTGGAAGATGACCCCCAGGGTGCGCCGCATGTAGGGCACCTGCCGGGGCCGGATGTTGTTCAGATTGTAGCCGTTGACCATCAGCCGCCCGCCGGTGGGCGCGATTTCGGCGGTGATGAGCTTCAGAATCGTAGACTTTCCGGAGCCGGAAGGGCCCACCAGAAAGACAAATTCCCCGTCGTCGATGCGCAGGTTGACCCCCTTCAGGGCCTTTGTCCCGTTGTCATAGGACTTTTGAATGTCAATAAGCCGTATCACGCTCGGTTACCTCATTTATCGTATTCGAAAGAAATGCCCACTGCCAGCAGGGACGCCGTCTCCGGCGCCCCTGCTGGCAGTGCACTCAGTTGTCGATGCCCCGGGAGATCAGGTACTTCTTGACCATCAGCGCCACCTTGAAGGTGATGGCGTCGTCAAACTCCCGCAGATCCAGTCCGGTAAGCTTCTTGATCTTCTCCAGGCGGTACACCAGGGTGTTCCGGTGGACAAAGAGCTTCCGGGCCGTCTCGGATACGTTCAGGTTGTTCTCAAAGAACTTGTTGATGGTGAACAGGGTCTCCTGGTCCAGGGCGTCGATGGGGTTCTTCTTAAACACCTCTTGAAGGAACATCTCGCACAGGGTGGTGGGCAACTGGTAGATCAGCCGGCCGATACCCAGATTCTCGTAATTGATGATGCTCTTCTCCGTGTCGAACACCCGGCCCACGTCGATGGCGATCCCCGCCTCCTTGTAGGCCCGGGCCAACTCCCGGATGTGGCCCACGATGGTGCCGATGCCGATGACCACCCGCACATGGAGCTCCTCGGTGATCTTCTCCTCGATCTGCTTGGCGATCTTATAGAGCTCCCGTGGCTCCGCCCCCTCAGAGAGCTGCTTGATGAGGGCCACGTCAGTCTCGCTGATCGAGAGGACGAAGTCCACCTGCTTGTCGGGGAACAGGGTATGCACCACGTCAATGAGGGCGGGATCGCTGGTCTCCACCTGGCGGATCAGGAACACCGCCCGGGGCGCCTCGGAGACAAAGTGCAGCTCCTTGGCGCGGACATAGATGTCCCCCAGCAGAATGTTGTCGGAGATGATGTTCTTGACAAAGGTGGCCTTGTCGTGCTTCTCCTCATAGTAGGTCTTGGCGCCGTTCAGCGCCACCGTGGCCATGGCGCAGAGCATCTGCGCCTCGGAGTCCTCACCCTTGACAAAGGCGGCATAGTCGAACTGGGCCCCCCAGCCGGCCAGTGCCTTGAAGGTGCGCCCGTCAAAGCGGACCGCGTCTCCCTCGCCCCTGTTGACCGCCTCCACGGCGCCCGGCCAGTGCTCCCCGATGCAGCTCAACTCATTGCAGGCCACCACCGTTCCCTCAGAATCGATCACGCCGATGGCTCTCTCCGTGCTGTCCTTCATCTGTAAGACAACGCTCTGAAAAATCCTGCTGGACATGGTGATAGCCTCCTTATTTTGATTCCCCCGCAGGGGGACAAACCGCTCTCTCGTCCATTTCCTTTCTATTATACCGGGTCTTTTTGCCCTTTTCAATAGGTTTTGCAAAATTTTTTGTTGAAATTGCCGAAAGCTGACAGGAAGCACAGAGGCCGTGGGCTGGGAGACGAAGGCAGGGCGCAGACGAAACCGCAGCGCTAAGCCAAAGCGCTGGCATGCCCGGCTGTGCCGGGCAAGTTGGCCGTGAGCGTTCCCCGCTCGGGCCGCCCCTACGCCTGCCGCAGAGCGGCCACCTCCTCCGCAGACAGAGGCCGCCACTTCCCCCTTTCCAGGGCCGGGTCCAGCATGAGCGGCCCCATGGTCAGCCGCTTGAGGTACACCACCGGCTTCCCCCGGGCCGCCAGCATGCGCTTGATCTGGTGGTACTTGCCCTCGTGTAGGGTAACGAGGGCGGTGTCCGGCTGCTCCAGCACCTCCAACCCCGCAGGCAGGCAGGCCAGCCCGTCTTCCAGCATCATCCCTGCGGCGAAGGCCGCCGCGTCCGCCCCATCCAGTTCCCCGTCCACCCGGACGAAGTAGGTCTTGTCCACGTGGTTCCGGGGGGCCAGCAGGCGGTGGGCCAGGGGGCCGTCATTGGTGAGCAGGAGCAGGCCCTCGGTGTCCTTGTCCAGCCGTCCCGCCGGGAAGAGCCCCACCCGGCGCAGATGCTGGGGCAGCAGCTCCAGCACGGTGGGCTGGCGGGGGTCCTCCGTCGCGGACACCAGCCCCGCCGGCTTGTGGAGCATCAGGTAAACCAGCCGCTCCCCGGAAACCGTTTCGCCGTCCACCTCAAAGCGGGCCGCGGGGTCGTATTTCCCGTCCGCCGCCTGGGCCGTCACGCCGTCCACGGCCACCCGGCCGACCCGCACCAGCTCCCGCGCCTCTTTTCGGGACCACCGGCCTGTATTGGCCAAAATTTTATCCAACCGCTCCATAGGCTCCTCCTGTGGCTCGTCCTTTTTTCAACATTTTAGCATACAACGGTGGAAAAGAACATACCAATCATCACGACCACTTTTCGGAAGGGAGCGTTGCGCTGTGTTCATCATCACCGCCAAGGTCCGCAAGGGCCGAATTGCAGCCGTCGCGGCGGCCGCCGCCGTGGTCTGCGGCGTACTGGTGGCGGCCGCCGGGCTGCTGGGGGGGCGGGGCGCGGCGGCCTCCGCTGCGGTCAGCCCCAAGGGAGTCCGCACCAACGAGGACCGGATCGCCTATCTGGAGAGCTACGGCTGGTCGGTCTCCAGCGACCCCATCGCCGTGGAGGAGCTGATCATCCCCGAGCAGTTCGACGAGACCTACAGCCAGTACCTGGAACTCCAGGCCAGCCAGGGCTTCGATCTGACTGACTACTGCGGCAAGCGCGTCAAGCGGTACACCTATGAGATCACCAACTACCCCACCGGTGAGAGCGGCATCCAGGCCGGCCTGCTCGTCTACAAGAGCACGGTCATCGGCGGCGATGTGCTCTCCGCCCAGCTCGGGGGCTTCATCCACGGGCTGGAGATGCCTGCCTGAATGGAAAGGGGGGGGGGGGGGGGGGGGGGGGGGGGGGGGGGG
>NZ_CAXSQB010000003.1:50311-141083 GCF_964239415.1 Clostridium sp. ATCC BAA-442
GCGCTCTCGCGCCGCGCTTTCCATTCACTCCTGGAGTCTCTTGGAGGCCCGATAAAGGAAGGTCATATAGAAGACGGCGTTCGCCAGCGCAGCGACCAGTGTAACCAGCAGGAGTCCAACCAGCCTCTCGCCCATGATTGGCACAAGGAGGCCGGAGAGGAGCGTGACCGCCAGGCAGGCCGCATCGAGTTTCCACACAAACCGCCCCCGGGCTGCCATGGACAAGTCCCCTTCCGCCTCCAACCGTCTGGCGGTCTTGGTGCATACCAGGTAGACCACCGCGAATTCGAGGATATAACCGAGCAGATCCGGGACCCCGATCAACCTGCACAGCAGCCCCGACACCCGGGCCACAACAGAGAGCACAAAGGCCGTGTGATAGCCCTTATCCACCCGGCCCGCCTGATACAGCCCCATCATGGGCAGAACCAGCGCCGCCACAACCGCAAACAGTCCGGCCGGGGGAATTGTGGCCAAAATCATGGCCACAATCACAAGAAGCTGCCCAATAAAAATTCGGTTTAAACCGCGGCCGACCTCCACATTATCGCTCACGGCTCGCTCCTCTCCCGCTCCATCAGGTGGACGTTCAGATGGTTGTAGGTCATCTCAATGCCGTTCCGGTCAAAAGCCTCCTTAACCTGCTCCAACAGGTCGTAGTACAGCGTCCAGTAATCCCCCGTGGCGCACCACACCCGGACCACATACTCAATGCTGCTGTCCCGGTAGGCGTTGACCCGCACAAAGGGCTCCGGCTCGGCCAGGGCCATGGGGTGCGCGGCCACGACTGCCCGCAGAACGCCGGTCACCTGCTGGAGAGGGCTGTCATAAGAAGCGTTGAAGGTGAGATCTACTCTCCTCCGCTCTTCCGTACTGTAGTTGATGATCTTTTCCCCGGAAATCTGTCCGTTGGGCACGGAGATCACCTTGTTGTCCACGGTACACAGCTTGGTGTAGGCCAGTCCCACCTCCTGCACCGTACCGGAGATGCCGCCGGCCTCCACGTAGTCCCCCGCCTTGAAGGGCTTGGAGAGCAACACCTGGATGCCGCCGGCCAGGTTGGACAGAGTGCCCTGGATGGCCAGAGACACCGCCAGTCCAATGACGCTGAGCACCGCCACCAGGCTAGTCATGGGCACTCCCACGTAGTCCAGAACGATACACAGGGTAATCATCCACAAAATAACCCGCAGGGCCGCATGGATGAAGGTATGCAGGCTCCGCTCCAGCTCCAGGCGGAGGAAGGCCCGGTCGGTCAGCCGGAGAACCAGCTTCATGACCACCAGGCAGCCTGCCAGAAGGAGCAGCAGGGTGATGAGCTTCTCCAGATTCAGCCCTTTCAGAAAGTCGGTCACCGTCTGTAAGGTCTCCTCTGCCTCGTCCGGGGTGACGGTTCCCAGGTTGGTCAATATGCTCTGCATGTCTGGCACGCCCCTTTCCACTTCCTGTTGTACCATAAAAAAAGGGGACTGTCCACTCAGCTCGTCCCTTTTCCTTAAAAAATTTCTGGATAAAGCAGCTTTTTAAAAAGCAGAAGGCCTGCCGATCGGCAGGCCTTCTGCTGAAATGAAGAAGAACTTCACAAGGTGGATAACAAGGCTTTTCCGCCGGTGCTCACCCTCCTGTGGAAAAGCTCGAGAAATATTACCTCCTCAATGCCGATGACGACGCGTTTCCCACGGTGCGGCCGTTCCACAGAAGCTCCGATTCTGTGGGAACCCTGTTCATTTTGCTTGCTCGGCGGAAATGAATTCCGCCTGTGTCAAGGTTTTGTCCTTTGGGCAAAACCCTGCACGCGTCTCCCGGCGCGCCCCACCGCAGATGGGGGCCGGGCGGCCGCACTGCGGCAAAAGAAAATCCCCGCCTTATGGCGGGGATTTTCCAAGGGAGCATCAATGACTCCTCGATGTCGATAACGACGCTTTTCCCTCGGGCGGTCACCCTCCTGCGAGAAAGCTGGAGTGAGATTACTCCTCGATGTCGATGACGACGCCGGAACCCACGGTACGGCCACCCTCACGGATAGCGAAACGCAGGCCCTTCTCGATGGCGATGGGGGTGATCAGCTCCACCTTCATGTCAACGTTATCGCCGGGCATGCACATCTCGGTGCCCTCGGGCAGGGTGATGACGCCGGTAACGTCGGTGGTACGGAAGTAGAACTGAGGACGGTAGTTGTTAAAGAAGGGGGTGTGACGGCCGCCCTCGTCCTTGCTCAGAACGTACACCTGGCCCACAAACTTGGTGTGGGGGTGAATGGAGCCGGGCTTACACAGAACCTGGCCACGCTCGATGTCGGTCTTGGCGACGCCGCGCAGCAGGGTGCCGATGTTGTCGCCGGCCTCAGCAAAGTCCAGCAGCTTGCGGAACATCTCGATGCCGGTGACGACGGTCTTCTTCTTCTCGTCGGTCAGGCCAACGATCTCAACTTCCTCGTTCATCTTGATGGTACCGCGCTCCACACGACCGGTAGCGACGGTGCCGCGGCCAGTGATGGTGAACACGTCCTCGACGGGCATCAGGAAGGGCTGATCCGCCTTACGGTCAGGAGTGGGGATATAGCTGTCGACAGCATCCATCAGCTCCTTGATGCAGGCGAAGTCGGGATCGTCCACACCGCCCTCGCAGGTCAGGGCGTTCAGAGCGGAGCCCTTGATGATGGGGATATCGTCGCCGGGGAACTCGTACTTGGACAGGGTCTCGCGGACCTCCATCTCGACCAGCTCCAGCAGCTCCTCGTCGTCCACCTGATCGCACTTGTTCAGGAACACGACGATGGCGGGCACGCCCACCTGACGGGCCAGCAGGATGTGCTCCTTGGTCTGAGCCATGGGGCCATCGGTGGCGGCGATAACCAGGATGGCGCCGTCCATCTGAGCAGCACCGGTGATCATGTTCTTGATATAGTCGGCGTGGCCCGGGCAGTCAACGTGGGCATAGTGACGGGCATCGGTCTCGTACTCCACGTGGGCGGTGTTGATGGTGATGCCGCGCTCACGCTCCTCGGGAGCCTTGTCGATGCTGGAGTAATCCTCGTACTGAGCCTGGCCCTTCAGAGCCAGATACTTGGTGATAGCGGCGGTCAGAGTGGTCTTGCCGTGGTCAACGTGGCCGATGGTGCCGATGTTGACATGGGGCTTGGTACGCTCAAATTTAGCCTTAGCCATTTGGATGTTCCTCCTTAAATTCTGATAGTAAGATGGTTCTTATTTCCACAATAATGCGAAAATATTGTATAGCATTGCAGAATAAAATGCAATACCCTTGTTGCGAGAAATGCCAAAGGACAGAAATTAATCGTCCTTGCGGCCCCGCTCCGCGATAATCTTCTCGGCGATGCTCTTGGGGATCTCCACATAGCTGTGGGGCTCCATGGAGTACTGGCCGCGGCCCTGGGTGGAGGAGCGTAGGTCAGTGGCGTAGCCGAACATGCTGGCCAGGGGCACCAGGGCATCCACCTGAGTGGCGCCGGGACGGCTCTCCTGGCCCTGAATCATGCCGCGGCGGCTGGTCAGGTCGCCGATGACGTTGCCCAGATACTCGTCGGGTACGATGACGGAAACCTTCATCACGGGCTCCAGCAGGATGGCGTCCGCCTTGCGGCAGGCCTCCTTGAACGCCATGGAGCCGGCGATCTTAAACGCCATTTCGGAGGAGTCGACCTCGTGGTAGGAGCCGAAGGTCAGGTGGACCTTCACATCCACAACAGGGTAACCGGCCAGAACACCCGCCTGCATGGCGCCCTGGATACCGGCGTCCACCGCAGGGATATACTCCTTGGGGATAACGCCGCCGGTAATCTCGTTGAGGAACTCATAGCCCTTGCCGGGCTCATTGGGCTCCACGGTGATGCGGACGTGGCCGTACTGGCCCTTACCGCCGGACTGGCGGGCATACTTGGTATCCTGCTCGACCGACTTCTTGATGGTCTCCTTGTAGGCGACCTGGGGTGCGCCCACGTTGGCCTCCACCTTGAACTCGCGGAGCAGACGGTCGACGATGATCTCCAGGTGGAGCTCGCCCATGCCGGCGATAATGGTCTGGCCGGTCTCCTCGTCGGTCCAGGTACGGAAGGTGGGGTCCTCTTCAGCCAGCTTTACCAGCGCCAGGCCCATCTTCTCCTGACCAGCCTTGGTCTTGGGCTCGATGGCCACGCGGATGACAGGGTCAGGGAACTCCATGGACTCCAGGATGATGGGGTGATTATCATCGCACAGGGTATCGCCGGTGGTGGTGTTCTTCAGGCCCACGGCGGCGGCGATGTCGCCGGAGAAGACCTCCTCGATGTCCTCCCGGTGGTTGGCATGCATCTGTAGGATGCGGCCGATGCGCTCCTTCTGGTTCTTGGTGCTGTTGAGCACGGAGGAACCGGTGGTGAGCTTGCCGGAGTACACACGGAAGAAGGACAGGCGGCCCACATAGGGGTCGGTCATAATCTTAAAGGCCAGGGCGGAGAAGGGCGCGTTGTCGTCGGCGGGACGCTCGTCCTCCTCGTCGGTGTCGGGGTTCACACCCTTGATGGCCGGGATGTCCAGCGGGGAGGGCATGAAGTCGACGATGGCATCCAGCAGCTTCTGAACGCCCTTGTTGCGGTAAGAGGTACCGCAGGTCACGGGAACCAGCAGGTTCTCGATGGTGCCCTTGCGCAGGGCACGGCGGATCATATCCTCGGGGATGGGCTTCTCCTCCAGGGCCAGCTCCATGATCTCATCGTCGATGTCAGCACAGGCGTCGATGAGCTTGGTGCGGTACTCCTGGGCCAGCTCCAGCATATCGGCGGGGATCTCCTCCACGCGCATGTCCTTGCCCAGCTCGTCGTAGTAGATGTCGGCATCCATCTCCACCAGGTCGATGATGCCCTTGAAGGTATCCTCGGAGCCGATGGGGAGCTGGATGGGCACCGCGTTGCACTTGAGCCGGTCGTGGATCATGTTGAGCACGTTATAGAAGTCAGCGCCCATGATGTCCATCTTGTTGACGTAGATCATGCGGGGGACCTTGTAGTGGTCGGCCTGGCGCCACACGGTCTCAGACTGGGGCTCAACGCCGCCCTTGGCGCACATAACGGTCACAGAGCCGTCCAGCACGCGCAGAGAGCGCTCCACCTCCACGGTGAAGTCCACGTGGCCCGGAGTGTCGATGATGTTGATGCGGGTCTGGGGGAACTGGTCCTTGGACCCCTTCCAATAGCAGGTGGTAGCCGCGGAAGTGATGGTGATGCCGCGCTCCTGCTCCTGAGCCATCCAGTCCATGGTGGCGGTGCCGTCATGGGTCTCACCGATCTTGTAGTTGACGCCGGTGTAGTAGAGGATACGCTCGGTGGTGGTGGTCTTACCGGCATCGATATGGGCCATGATACCGATGTTTCTGGTATTCTCTAAGGTAACTTTCCTAGGCATACTCTAACTCCTTATTACCAGCGATAGTGCGCGAAGGCCTTGTTGGACTCGGCCATCTTGTGGGTGTCCTCGCGCTTCTTGACCGCGGAGCCGAGGTTGTTGGCGGCATCCATGATCTCGCCGGCCAGCCGCTCCTTCATGGTCTTCTCGCTGCGGGCGCGGGAGTAGTTGGTCAGCCACCGCAGACCAAGGGTCTGACGGCGCTCGGGGCGAACCTCGATGGGCACCTGGTAGGTGGCGCCGCCCACGCGGCGGGCCTTGACCTCCAGGGACGGCATGATGTTCTCCAGAGCGGTGGTGAACACGTCCAGGGGGTCCTTCTCGGTCTTCTCCTTGATGATGTCGAAAGCACCGTAGACGACCTTCTGGGCCACACCCTTCTTGCCGTCCAGCATGATGCTGTTGACCAGCTTGGTCACCAGGACGGAGTTGTAAATCGGATCGGGCAGAACCTCCCGCTTGGGTACGTTTCCTCTTCTGGGCACTTTGCTTCCCTCCTTCATAGTATGATTTCATAGGTACTCGAAGGCTTTTCAGAAAAGCCCCCGTGTAAGACAAGTGCCTGCTTGTCCAGTGCCCCACAGAAAACGCCCCCTATTATATATAGGTAAGCGCTTCCGCAAGGACAACTGCCTTGCGCGTTTGCGCATAAAGTCTCTTATTGGGTTTTCAGAAGAATTTTTACGGAGAAAAATTACTTCTTGCCGGCCTTGGGCCGCTTCGCGCCGTACTTGGAACGGGCCTGCATGCGGTTGGCAACGCCCTGGGCATCCAGAGTGCCGCGGATGATGTGGTAACGCACGCCGGGCAGGTCCTTGACACGGCCGCCGCGGATCATGACCACAGAGTGCTCCTGCAGGTTGTGGCCGACACCGGGGATATAGGCGGTGACCTCCATCCCGTTGGTCAGACGCACACGGGCGATCTTACGCAGAGCGGAGTTCGGCTTCTTGGGGGTGGCGGTACGAACCGCAGTGCACACACCTCTCTTCTGGGGAGAAGGCAGGTCGGTCATGCGGTTCTGCAGGGTGTTCAGGCCCTTCTGCATGGCGGGAGCGGTGGACTTGTAGGTCGCGGCCTCGCGTCCCTTGCGGACGAGCTGGTTAAACGTAGGCATGGTTTTCCTCCTTTCTTGGTTTCTAAAGAATATATTTTAACGAAACGGATGAAAATTATTCCGTTTCGCTAAAATCAGTGCAGCAGCGCGGCCACCGCGCTGGGCACGGCGATACCGCACGCGGAGCCCAGTTCCTTCATCTGGGGAACCCGCTCCACCGGAATCTGTTTTTCTGCGCACAGGGCCTCCACCGGGGCGGTCACCCTGGGATCGGCATCCTCTGCCAGAAAAACCCGGGCGGCTTTCCCATCATTGACGGCCCGCTTGGTCTGCTTGACGCCGACCACCTTGGAGCCCTGCTTGAGTTCCGTCAGCATGCGGTCTGCCTCCCATCGCTTGATTTGCAGGGCCGTCTGGCTTTTCTGCCGCGTATCCCCTTTTGGCAGGCATACCTGCGCGATTTAGAATTTTACCATATGCGAATTCTAAAGTCAATCAGAAAATCACTAGATTTTGCAAAGCTTTCCGGCCCGTTTCCAGTCAGAACCGCCAGAGCGGGGGGGGGGGGCGGAGGGGCTTCCCCCCTCCGCCGCTCCCCTGGCACTATTCAATCATTCGTTTTTTGCAATTTCCTCTGCAATTGGGTCGCCCATGGCCTGATATTTTTCCTTTCCCCTGCACAGAAGGGCTCCCACTACTGCGCCTATAACGGCTGGAGCCAGCCACGCAAAGCCCAAATCGGAGAGCGGGAACATACTCATCAGGTCCTTCAACCAGCCAATGTCAGGCGCCACACTAAGCACCGCGTCCCCCAGGCTCACAATCCCCGCCATCAAAACGCCACCCTTGTAGAAACCGTCGTTCGGCAGAAAGCGGTCCAGCAGTCCCAAGATGGTCATAACAATGCAGACCGGATAGATCACCAGGAAAATTGGTGTAACATAGTTCACGATATTCTGTACTCCGGTGATCCCCATGAAAACTCCGATGATGCAGGCTATCAGCATCAGCAGCTTGTAGGGCACTCTCTTTTTTAGAAATTCATAAATAAATGAGACAACTGTGGTTCCAATGCCGACCGCAGTCGTCAGACAGGCCATGGCTACCGCGCCGCCCATACAAGCCAGCCCGGCAGTCCCCATGATTTGCCGAATGACACCAGAGAGCAGCGCGGTCTGGGCAGTATCCTGGGCATAGATACCGCTAGCCGTGGCGCCAATGTAGGTCAGAGTACCATAAACAGCAAACAGGGCGATAATGCAGACGATACCCGCCATAAATCCGCCTCTTCGGCTCTCCTTTCCGTCATAGCCTCGGCGGCGGAGATCACCCAGGATGACGCTTGCAAACATGATGCCGACCGTCAGATCGCCTGTATTATAGGCCGTCAGCATGGCATCCCCAAAGGGGTTTCCGATCCCGGTATCCACTGGCTCCCCTACCGGCGTCACCACACCCTTGATAAGGACAATTGCCAGAAGCACCAGTAGGATAGGCGTCATATATTTCCCCAGCTTGTCGATCACCGACTCCCGGTCACAGGCAAAAAAGTAGACCAAAACAAAGAACACAATGATAACTGCCCAGTTGGGCACCTGCGGGAAAAGCGGCTGAATTCCGATTTCATAAGTGGTAGCGGCACTCTTGGGTAAGGTAGAGCCCATGGCGATCAGTGTACAGCTCACCAGATAAAACGCGTTATAACACCACGGAGACACGTGGCCCATTAGGTCCTCAGAGCCCTCTCCGACGTTATTAACCGCCCAGAGAGCCATAACCGGCAGAACGATGCCACCCAGCAGCAGGCCCATAGCACCGAGGAACCACTCCTGTCCGCTGAACAGGCCAATCTGCGGCGGGAATATCAGGTTTCCGGCACCAAACATGGTGGAAAACAGCGCCAAACCTACAATCACGGTATCCTTCCAGAAGGATTTCTTCTTCATAGTGCTTCCTCCCCGTTGTTTCGTTGCCTATGATCTAAGCTGTGAACGGACTACAGCGTTTCCGCCCGATAGACTGTCACACCATTTAACACCGTCTCCAAAACCTTAACCCGATTAAAGTCTTGGTGAGAGATTTTAAACAGATCCCGGTCCAGCACCACAAGGTCGGCCTGCTTGCCCAGCTCCAGGGTGCCGCGGACAGCCTCATCCCGGCTGGCCCAGGCGGCATCGGAGGTGAACAGGCGCACCGCCTGCTCCACGGTGAGGGCCTGCTCGGGCAGATAGACCCTGGTGCCCGCCCGGTTCTGCCGGGTGACGGCGGCGCGCAGGTTGTCCAGCACGTTGAAGGGCTCCACCGGGCAGTCGGAGCCGCCGCTGATCCGGATGCCCAGATCCTCCATGGCCTTCCAGTTGTAGCACTCCTTCGCGTGGGCCTCCCCCACCCGCTCGGCGATGATGTTCATGTCGGCGTCAATGAAGATGGGCTGGATGTACGCTTGGAGGCCCAGGGCCTTCATCCGCTCCAGCAGGGCGGGTGTGGTAGTCTGGGCGTGGACGATGCCGTGGCGGTGATCCGGCCAGGGCTCCTCCCGCTCCACCCGCTCGATGGCGGCGCACACCTTGCGGAAGGCCAGGTCGCCGATGGCATGCACCGCCACGTCCATATGGGCGGTATGGGCCGCGCGAATCCGGCTGCACAGCTCTTCCTCGGTGTAGATAGGGATGCCGTGGTTGTCCGGCTCGTCCAGGTAGCCGTCAATCATCTCCGCCGACTTGGCCCCCAGGGAGCCGTCCTGGAGCAGCTTGCGGGGGCCGGTGCGGAAGAGGCTCTCCCGGTCGGCCGGATCGCTGCGCACCGCCTGGAGCCGCTCAAAGTCCTCGGGCTCCACCAGGCACTGCTCGTAGACCCGCACCGTCAGTTCTCCGTCCGCCTCCATCTCCCGGAAGATGCCGATCAATCGGATAGGGTCCACTCCGGCAATGGCCTTCAGATCGTCGGAATTGACACAGGTAATGCCCGCCGCGTTCAGATCCCGCTGGCCCAGCCGGATCAGCTCCTTTACATAGGCGTCATCCGCCTGGGGGAGCACCTTCATATACAAGCGGGCGGCATCCTCCCGCAGGATGCCGTTGGCAAAGTCCACCAGGGCCAGTACCTCGGGCGCCACATCCTCCAGCGCGCGGATGCGCTCCAGCATTACGGAGTTGCAGGCCCCTATGTGCAGGCAGGTCCGCAGCATACACACCGGGATATCGGTGGAGATGCGGTCCAGATCCTCCCGCGTCACCAGGCGCCCCTCCGCCATGGTCTCTTGATTCCAGCCCATGCCGATCAGGTAGGATGGGTGGTCCCGCTCAATCCGGGCCCGCCCCCGTTCTATGATCTCCCCGATGGACGCCACGCCAAACAGGGAGAGGTTTTTCTGAATCATGGCGTAGTGGAGCAGGTGCATGTGGGAATCGGTGAAGCCGGGCAGCACCATGGCACCCTGCAAATCCCTCGTCTCATCCCACGCCTGCGCCAGAGCCTCCTGAACGCTCCCCAAAAAGGTCAGTCTGCCGTCCTCCGCGCCCACCGCCTCATAGCGGCGCATGGCGCCGTCCATCGAGGCAACCGTTCCGTTGTACCAAAGTCTCCGCATATCAGCCTTCCTTTCCGCCTGCGGCAAGTTTCGTGCACTTAACTTTGCAAACGGGATGCCAGCTCACCCTAATGCCCAAAAAAGGACCCGAGGGCCGGTATTATAGGACATACCTCCGGCTCTCGGGCCCTTTTTCAGGGGGAAAATATTTTGCGGCGCAAAATTTTTTACAGGTCAAATTTTTTCAGCTTGTACTTCAAATTCTGCCGGGACAGGCCCAGCAGGCGGGCTGCCTGGGAGATGGAGCCGGCCTGCTGCATAGCCCGGCTGAGCAGCTCCCGCTCGTAGGAGTCCAGCGCCCGGGTGAGGGAAAAGCTCTCCTCCAGGCGCAGGGCCTCCGGCAGCTCCGGCGGCCGGTTCAGGCCGCCCAGCCGCCCGGCCAGGATCTCCTCCATGTCCTCCACGGTGAGGCGCTCCCCCCGGGCGACGGCCACCGCCCCCTCGATGGCGTTTTTCAGCTCCCGCACATTGCCCGGCCACGCATAGCCCCGGAGCAGCCGGAGGGCCCGCTCGCTCAGCCCCCGCACCCTCCGGTGCAGCTTCCGGTTATAGTGCTCGATAAAGTAGTCCGCAAGCGGGCCGATGTCGCACAGCCGCTCCCGCAGGGGCGGGAGCGTCAGGCGAATCACCCCCAGGCGGTAGTACAGATCCTCCCGCAGGCGCCCCTCCCGGATGAGCTTCTGAGGCTTCTCGTTTACCGCCGCCACGATCCGCACGTCGAAGGGGATGTCCCGGCTACCCCCCAGACGGCGCACTTTCTTCTCCTCCAGCACCTTGAGCAGCTTGGCCTGGAGGGCCGGGTCCATGGAGTTGATCTCGTCCAGGAACAGGGTGCCGCCGTCCGCCTCCTCCAGCAGCCCCTTGCGGGTGAGGGCGCCGGTGTAGCTTCCCTTTTCCGTGCCAAAAAACAGGCTCTCCAGCAGGGTGGCCGGGATGGCCGCACAGTTTTGGGAGACAAAAGGTCCCGCCCGGCCGCCCTCGCTGTGGAGCGACTCGGCCACCAGCTCCTTGCCCGTTCCCGTCTCACCATAGATGAGCACCGACGAGTCCAGCCCGGCCACGTCCCGGATGCGGCTCTTGAGGGCCAACATGGCCGGGTCTTCCGTGAGCATCCGGTCCAGGGTGGACAGGCCGCCGCCCTCCCCGCCACGGATCACCCGCTGGTCAATGGTGTGGTACTTGGACGAGTCCACCACGCACTCCACCCGGCCGTCCACCACGATGGGGATGGTGGTGGACTCCAGCAGCACCCGCTCCCCCCGGTGGTTGTTGATGTCCTGGAGAACGTTGTAGCTGGCCCGGCCCGTCCGCAGGGCGGTAAGGATGGTGCTGCTCTCCCCGTCCAGCTCCGGATAGAGCTCCAGAATGTGCCGCCCCACCGTGTCCTGGGAGCACCAGTAGCTGTTCAGCGGAATCCGGTGGTATTCGATGATCCCCTCCCGGTTGACCACCAGAATTCCGTCCGTATCCTCGCAGAGGCGGAGTACCTCGCCAATCTGATCCAGAAACCGCTCCAGCATGCCTGCTCTCCCCTTCTGTTCATGAGAATATAAAAAAAATCTGGATTTCTCCAGATTCGACGGATAAAACAATTGACTTTTGTTCCCTTTTCATGGTATACTGAAATGCTCTTATCTTCCAACCCAGTTTTCCCGATTTTTTCCCAGCTTGGACACAGTTTAGCATGCGGGGCGGGAAAGCGCAAGAGGATTTGTTTCTTTTTTGTCCACACAGCCGAGCGTGTACTTCCTTCTTCCCCGCCGCGCTTTGTCGGGTTTGACGGAAGACAGCCGATGGAAACCGGAGAGCGCTGCCGCCCAACGCTCCCCAAACAAAGAAAACGAGGTGTTTTTTCTACGATGGTCAAGGACGTCTACTACGGCAAGACCCTCCGCAAGAGCTTTGCCCGCCATGAAGAAATCCTGGACATGCCCAACCTCCTGGAGGTGCAGAAGAACTCCTATCAGTGGTTCCTGGACACGGGACTGCGGGAGGTCTTCAAGGATGTGGCCTCGATCACCGACTACGCGGGCAACCTGGAGCTCTCCTTCATCGACTACTCCATGGATGAGCCCCCCAAGTACAGCGTGGAGGAGTGCAAGGCCCGGGACGCCACGTACGCCGCGCCCATCAAGGTGCGGGTGCGCCTGCGCAACAAGGAGACCGAGGAGATCAAGGAGCAGGAGATCTTCATGGGCGACTTCCCCCTGATGACCAAGGCCGGCACCTTCGTCATCAACGGCGCCGAGCGCGTCATCGTCTCCCAGATCGTCCGCTCCCCCGGCATCTATTACTCCCACACCGAGGACAAGGCCGGCGGCATCACCTACGCCACCACCGTCATCCCCTACCGGGGCGCCTGGCTGGAGTATGAGACCGACCTGAACGACGCCTTCTACGTGCGCATCGACAAGAACCGCAAGCTGCCCATCACCTGCCTGATCCGTGCGGTGGGCCCCAAGACCGACCCCGAGATCCTCGAGCTGTTCGGTGAGGATCCCCGCATCGTTGCCACCCTGGAGAAGGACGCCTGCAAAACCTATGAGGACGCGCTGCTGGAGATCTACCGCAAGCTGCGCCCCGGCGAGCCCCCCACGGTGGACTCCGCCGAGAGCCTGCTCAACGCCCTGTTCTTCGACCCCCGGCGCTACGACCTGTCCGCCGTGGGCCGCTACAAGTTCAACAAGAAGCTGTCGATCTGGACCCGCCTGGTGAATCAGACCCTGGCCGCCCCCGTGGCCGACCCCATGACCGGCGAGATCATCGCCGAGCCCGGCGAGGTGCTCACCCGTGAGCGGGCCCACGAGCTGGACGACAAGGGCGTCAACGAGGTTGTACTGGAGCTCGACGGCGTGCAGATCAAAGTATTCTCCAATCACATGGTGGATATGTCCAAGTTCGTGGACTTTGATCCGGAGGAGTGCGGCGTCAGTGAGAAGGTACGCTTCACCGTGCTCCAGGAGCTGCTCCAGAATTACACCGGCGAGGAGCTCAAGGAGGCCGTGAAGGAGCGCATCGACGACCTCATTCCCAAGCACATCATCGTGGACGACATCATGGCGTCCATCAACTACCTCAACTGCCTGGCCCACGGGGTGGGCTCCGCCGACGACATCGACCACCTGGGCAACCGCCGCCTGCGCTGCGTGGGCGAGCTGCTCCAGAACCAGTTCCGCATCGGCTTCTCCCGCATGGAGCGGGTGATCCGGGAGCGCATGACCATCCAGGATCTGGACATCGTCACCCCCCAGAGCCTCATCAACATCCGCCCCGTCACCGCCGCCATTAAGGAGTTCTTCGGCTCCTCCCCCCTGAGCCAGTTCATGGACCAGACCAACCCCCTGGCCGAGCTGACCCACAAGCGCCGTATGTCCGCCCTGGGCCCCGGCGGCCTGTCCCGTGACCGCGCCTCCTTCGACGTGCGCGACGTCCACTACTCCCACTACGGCCGCCTCTGCCCCATCGAGACTCCCGAAGGTCCCAACATCGGCCTGATCTCCTATCTGGCCTCCTATGCCCGCATCAACCGCTACGGCTTCATCGAGGCCCCCTACCGCAAGGTGGATAAAGCCACCGGCCACGTCACCGACCAGGTGGACTATATGACCGCCGACGTGGAGGACCAGTACACCATCGCCCAGGCCACCGAGCCGCTGGACGAGAACGGCTGCCTGGTGCACGACCGTATCACCTGCCGCCACCGCAACGAGATCATCGACGTGGACCGGGACCAGGTGGACTATATGGACATCTCCCCCAAGATGATGTTCTCCATCGCCACCGCCCAGATCCCCTTCCTGGAGAACGACGACGCCAACCGCGCCCTGATGGGCGCCAACATGCAGCGTCAGGCCGTGCCCCTGCTGACCACCCAGGCTCCCATCGTGGCCACCGGCCAGGAGCACAAGAACTGCATCGACTCCGAGGTGGCCATCCTGGCCGAGGACGACGGCGTGGTCACCAGGGTGGCCGCCGACTCCGTCTCCGTCCGCTACGACGACGGCCGCGTGGAGGACTACCGGCTCACCAAGTACCTGCGCTCCAACCACGGCACCTGCATCAACCAGCGTCCCATCGTGGACGCCGGCCAGCGGGTGGAGAAGGGCGAGGTCATTGTGGACGGCCCCTCCACCAACAACGGCGAGATCGCCCTGGGCAAGAACATCCTCATGGGCTTCATGACCTGGGAGGGCTACAACTACGAGGACGCCATCCTGCTCAACGAGCGCATGGTGAAGGAGGATGTGTTCACCTCCATCCACATCGAGGAGTACGAGACCGAGAGCCGCGACACCAAGCTGGGCCCCGAGGAGATCACCCGTGACATCCCCAACGTGGGCGAGGACGCCCTGAAGGATCTGGACGAGCGGGGCATCATCCGCGTAGGCGCCGAGGTGCGCGCCGGCGACATTCTGGTTGGCAAGGTCACCCCCAAGGGCGAGACCGACCTCACCGCTGAGGAGCGGCTGCTCCGCGCCATCTTCGGAGAGAAGGCCCGCGAGGTGCGCGACACCTCCCTGAAGGTGCCCCACGGCGAGAGCGGCATCATCGTGGACGTGAAGGTGTTCACCCGCGAGGCGGGCGACGAGCTCTCCCCCGGCGTGAACATGGTGGTGCGCGTCTACATCGCCCAGAAGCGCAAGATCTCCGTGGGCGACAAGATGGCCGGCCGCCACGGCAACAAGGGCGTCGTGTCCCGCATCCTGCCCCAGGAGGATATGCCCTTCCTGCCCGACGGCACCCCCCTGGACATCGTGCTGAACCCCCTGGGCGTGCCCTCCCGTATGAACATCGGCCAGGTGCTGGAGGTCCACCTGGGCTACGCGGCCAAGACCCTGGGCTGGAAGGTGGCCACCCCCGTCTTCAACGGCGCCGACGAGAAGGACATCGCCGAGACCCTGAAGATGGCCGGCCTGCGCCCCGACGGCAAGAGCTGGCTGTACGACGGCCGCACCGGCGAGCGGTTTGACAACCCCGTCACCGTGGGCTACGTCTACTTCCTCAAGCTCCACCACCTGGTGGACGACAAGATCCACGCCCGCTCCACCGGCCCCTACTCCCTGGTCACCCAGCAGCCCCTGGGCGGCAAGGCCCAGTTTGGCGGCCAGCGCTTCGGCGAGATGGAGGTGTGGGCCCTGGAGGCCTACGGCGCGGCCTACACCCTGCAGGAGATCCTCACCGTCAAGTCCGACGATGTCACCGGCCGCGTGCGCACCTACGAGTCCATCGTCAAGGGCCACAACGTGCCCAAGCCCGGCGTGCCCGAGTCCTTCAAGGTCCTGGTCAAGGAGCTGCAGTCTCTGTGCCTGGACATCAAGGTGCTGGACGACCAGGGCGCGGAGATCGAGCTGAAGGACGACGACGAGGACAACTACCAGCCCGGCAAGTTCCGCGACGAGGACGACGACTACTACGGCTACGACGCCGGCGGGGAGTCCGACTTCGCCGCCGCGGGCTACACCCTCAAGGAGGGCAGCGACGACGACGACCTGGCCGCCGCGGACGCAGAGGAGCTGGACGACAGCGACGACTTCTCGGATGACTATTCCGATGAGGATATGGACTAATTAAGGGAGGACGAGCAAAGATATGAGTTACGCTGAATTCGACGCCATCCAGATCGGCATCGCCTCCCCGGAGCAGATCCGCGAGTGGTCCTACGGCGAGGTCAAGAAGCCGGAGACCATCAACTACCGCACCCTCAAGCCGGAGCGGGACGGTCTGTTCTGCGAGCGGATCTTTGGCCCCACCAAGGACTGGGAGTGCCACTGCGGCAAGTACAAAAAGATCCGCTACAAGGGCAAGATCTGCGACCGCTGCGGCGTGGAGGTCACCCGTGCCAAGGTGCGCCGTGAGCGCATGGGCCACATCGAGCTGGCCGCCCCGGTGAGCCACATCTGGTATTTCAAGGGCATCCCCTCCCGCATGGGCCTGCTGCTGGACATCAGCCCCCGTATTCTGGAGAAGGTGCTCTACTTCGCCAGCTATATTGTCACTGACCCCGGCTTCTCCCCCCTGGCCAAGAACCAGATCCTCTCCGAGAAGGAGTACCGCGACATGCGGGAGAAGTACGAGGACGACTTCGAGGCCGGCATGGGCGCCGAGGCCGTGAAGAAGCTGCTCCAGGACATTGATCTGGAGGAGCTGTCCAACCAGCTCCGCGCCGAGCTGAAGGACGCCTCCGGCCAGAAGAAGGCCCGCATTGTCAAGCGCCTGGAGGTGGTGGACGCCTTCCGTATCTCCGGCAACAAGCCCGAGTGGATGATCATCGACGTGCTGCCGGTGATCCCCCCCGAGCTGCGCCCCATGGTGCAGCTGGACGGCGGCCGCTTCGCCACCTCCGATCTGAACGACCTGTACCGCAGGGTGATCAACCGCAACAACCGCCTGAAGCGTTTGATCCAGCTCAACGCCCCCGACATCATCGTGCGCAACGAGAAGCGGATGCTCCAGGAGGCGGTGGACGCCCTCATCGACAATGGCCGCCGGGGCCGCGCCGTCACCGGCGCCAACAACCGCGCCCTCAAGAGCCTGTCCGACATGCTCAAGGGCAAGCAGGGCCGCTTCCGCCAGAACCTGCTGGGCAAGCGCGTAGACTACTCCGGCCGTTCCGTCATCGTGGTCGGCCCCGAGCTGAAGATCTACCAGTGCGGCCTGCCCAAGGAGATGGCCATCGAGCTCTTCCGCCCCTTCGTGATGAAAAAGCTTGTGGAGGACGGCCTGGCCAACAACATTAAGTCCGCCAAGAAGATGGTGGACAAGGGCAAGGCCGAGGTGTGGGACGCCCTGGAGTTTGTCATCAAGGACCACCCCGTCATGCTCAACCGCGCCCCCACCCTGCACCGCCTGGGCATTCAGGCCTTCGAGCCCGTGCTCGTGGAGGGCCGCGCCATCAAGCTGCACCCCCTGGTGTGTACCGCCTTCAACGCCGACTTCGACGGCGACCAGATGGCTGTCCACGTGCCCCTGTCCGCCGAGGCCCAGACCGAGGCCCGGGTGCTCATGCTCTCGGCCAACAACCTGCTGCGGCCCCAGGACGGCGGCCCCGTCACCGTGCCCACCCAGGACATGGTGCTCGGCTCCTACTACCTGACCTATGAGAAGTATCCCGAGCACACCGCCGAGGAGACCTATGACGACGTGGCGGCGGTGAAGGCCGCCCTGGCCGCGGGCGCCATCACCCCCGACTCCTATGTCTGGGTGAAGAACCCCGGCTCCCTGGATGATATTCCCACCTATGCCGGCATCTGCGCCGAGACCGAGGACGGCGCGCTGCCCCGCGAGGTACTCCACGTCTTCTCCAACGACATCGAGGCCCGCCTGGCCTACGACGAGGGCGAGCTGGAGCTCCACGTGCCCATCCTGGTCCGCCGGGAGGCGGAGGTGGACGGCGTCGTCCGCCACAAGCTGGTGCGCACCACCGTGGGACGCCTGCTCTTCAACGAGGGCATCCCCCAGGATCTGGGCTTCGTGGACCGCAGCGATCCCGAGCAGATGTTCGACCCCGAGGTCAACTTCATCGTCGGCAAGAAGCAGCTTGGCAAGATCATCGACAAGTGCATCGTCAAGCACGGCTTCACCGTGTCCGCCCATGTGCTGGATACCATCAAGAACCGGGGCTACAAGTTCTCCACCCGCGGCTCCCTCACCGTCTCCATCTACGACATGACCATCCCCGAGAAGAAGTACGGCCTGATCGCCGATACCGAGAAGGAGATCGTCAAGATCGAGCGGCAGTACAAGCGCGGCTTCCTCACCAATGAGGAGCGTTACCGCCTGGTGGTCGAAGCCTGGGAAAAGACCACCAAGGACGTGACCGACGCCCTGATGGCCGGCCTGGACCGCTACAACCCCATCTGGATGATGGCGGACTCCGGCGCCCGTGGTTCCTCCGCCCAGATCCGCCAGTTGGCCGGCATGCGCGGCCTGATGGCCGACACCTCCGGCCGCACCATCGAGATCCCCATCAAGTCCAACTTCCGTGAGGGCCTGTCCGTGCTGGAGTACTTCATCTCCTCCAGAGGCGCCCGAAAGGGCATGGCCGACACGGCCCTGCGTACCGCCGACTCGGGTTACCTGACCCGCCGTCTGGTGGACGTGTCCCAGGAGGTCATCATCCGCGAGCACGACTGCGGCACCGACGACGGCATCACCGTCAGCGAGATCGTGGAGAACGGCCAGGTCATTGAGACCTTCGGCGAGCGGCTCAAGGGCCGTTATCCGGTGGAGGATATCTGCGATCCCCAGACCGGCGAGGTGCTCATTGATCACCACACCATGATGACCGCCGACCACGCCAAGCTGCTGGAGGACCACGGCATCCACTCCGTGAAGATCCGCAGCGTGCTCACCTGCCGCGCCCGCAGTGGCGTTTGTTCCAAGTGCTATGGCATCAACCTGGCCATCGGCGAGCCCGTGGGTGAGGGCGAGGCCGTGGGCATCATCGCCGCCCAGTCCATCGGCGAGCCGGGCACCCAGCTCACCATGCGTACCTTCCACACCGGCGGCGTCGCCGGCGGCGACATCACCCAGGGTCTTCCCCGTGTTGAGGAGCTGTTCGAGTCCCGCAAGCCCAAGAAGATGGCCCAGTTGGCCGAGATCAGCGGCCGGGTCACTCTGGAGGAGGCCAAGCGCAACGCCATCTGCAACGTCACCATCACCGCCAACGACGGCGAGGTGGTCTCCTACGCCCTGCCCTACGCGGGCCTGCGGGTGAAGGACGGCGACACTGTGGAGAAGGGCTTCGCCCTCACCGAGGGTGCCCTCTACCCCCAGGACGTCCTCCGGGTGCGCGGTGTCCACGCCGTGTACGACTACCTCATCCAGGAGGTTCAGAAGCCCTACCGCCAGCAGGGCGTTGACATCAACGACAAGCACATCGAGGTCATCTGCCGCCAGATGATGCGCAAGGTGCGGGTGGAGGACGCGGGCGATTCCGATCTGCTCAGCGGTTCCACCGTCGATCTCATCCGCTTTGAGGATGCCAAGGAGGCCGTGCAGAAGCGCATCGACGCCGGCGAGACCAACGACGGCCTCGAGCTCAAGCTGCCCACCTGCACCCGCCTGCTGATGGGCATCACCAAGGCCTCTCTGGCCACCGACTCCTTCCTGTCCGCCGCCTCCTTCCAGGAGACCACCAAGGTGCTCACCGAGGCCGCTATTCAGGGCAAGGTGGACCACCTGCTGGGCCTGAAGGAGAACGTCATCATCGGCAAGCTGATTCCCGCCGGCTCCGGCCTGTCCGTCTACCGCAAGTACGACAAGGTGGACGACGAGGGCACCGCCCAGAGCGGCGAGGAGGCGGTTCCCGAGGAAGAGGCCCCCGCCGAGGCGGCGGTCCTCTCCGAGTCCGCTGAAGTCTGATCCCACTGTGAAAGGCCCGGGGCACCCCATTGCCCCGGGCCTTTTTTCGACAGGAGGTGCCTATGAACGTCTTTTCCCTCTCCTGGGCCGCAGCGGGACTGGCCCTGCTGGGCCTGAGCCTGTTTCCCGCCGGCTCCCTTGCCCTGGGCGGAGCGCCCGCTCATCTGGCCGTCTTTCTGCTCCTGCTGGCCCTGGCCGCCCTGGCGCTGCGGCTGCTCCGCCGGGAGGGCCTGGACCGTCCCCGGCTGCTGGACGCCCTGCTGCCCATTGGGCTGGCCTTCTTCCTCCGGGCCCTGCTGCTAGACTACCAGTCCGCCGATTACCAGATGTTCCTCTCCCAATGGGCCGCGGCCTTCCGGGATGGGGGCGGCTTCGCGGCCGTGAAGCTGCCGATCGGCAACTATAACGCGCCCTACCTCTATTTTCTTGCCGCCATCTCCTATCTGCCCATACCCGACCTGTACCTCATCAAGCTCTTCTCCATTCTGTTTGACGTGGTGCTGGCCTGGGGCGGCTTCCGGCTGGTGCGGCATTTCGCGCCGGAGAGCCCGAACCGCCCCCTGCTCTGCTTCTGCCTGCTTCTGCTGCTGCCTACGGTGATACTCAACGGCGCGTTCTGGGGGCAGTGCGACGCCCTGTACGGCGCCCTCACCCTCCACGCCCTGGCCTGCGCGCTGGAGGGGCGAAACCGAAGCTCTTTGCTCCTGCTGGGGATCGCCTTCTCCTTTAAACTACAGACCGTCTTTGTGCTCCCCCTGTGGGGCGGGCTGTGGCTGCTCCGGCGGGTGCGCTTCCGGGAGCTGTTGTGGTTTCCGGCGGCCTATGCCGCCACCTGTGTGCCCGCGCTGCTGCTGGGCAAGCCCCTGGGGGACATCCTGGGGGTCTATTTTGGGCAGGCCGCCGAGTACTCCGGCTATCTGAACCTGAATGCCCCCAATATGTACGCCCTGATTCCCCACGGCGCGGAGGTGAACACTGCCCTCGCCGCCCGCCTGGGCATCCTGGCCGCCTTCGCCCTCGCTGCGGCCGTGCTGGCCGCCCTGCTGGTTTTCCGCCGCCAGGCGGACGACCGGGCTCTTCTGGCCGCCGCGGTTGTCCTGGCCATCGGCGTGCCCTTCCTGCTGCCCCACATGCATGAGCGCTACTTCTTCCTGGCCGACGTGCTGGCTCTGGCCTGGACCTGCGCGTTCCCCCGCTCCGCCCCCTGCGCCCTGCTGGTGGAGCTGGCCTCCCTGGGCGCCTATGTGGTGGTCCTGCGGGGGAAATTTACCCTGGCGGTCTCCCTGGATGGCCGCCTGTTCCCCATGCTGTGCGAGGCCCTGCTCATGCTGGCCGGCCTGGCCTTTGCGGTCCTCTCCCTCGCCCGCCGACTCGCCTTCCCTCAAAAATCCAGAGAGTAACAGCCTGTCCCCTACCATCTGGCATGCCGGTACAAATTTCCTGTGAAATCAGCAGGAAAGCAGTTGACGAGCTGGAAACAATGTGTTACAATTTGGTTACAGTTTTTAAGAATAGTTACAATTCTCAAAGGAGGTCAAAATGGCAGCTCAGAATATTCCCCTGACCTACAAGGGCCACCCCCTCCGCCGGAAGGACAGCCTGATCTACTACGGCAGCATGGCCCAGAAATATATCATCATGCTCCAGATTCTCTCCCAGAAGAAGGATCAGGATCTGGACGTGGCGACCAAGGTTTCCGTTCAGCTTCAGCTCACCGACCCGGATCTGAAGAGCCGGGACCGGGTGGTTAAGAAAACTGAGAAAGACAGCCTCTACGCCGCCATGGACGTGGCGTCCGTCTGGCTGGAGCGCGCGCTCGCCAACCCGTAATCCCGCCTTACACCCGAGAAGCCAAAGCCCCGCCCTCCGGGCGGGTATTACTTTGAAACTGGAGGAATCGACCCATGATACAGCCTGCCAAGCTCCTGCGCACCGCGCTTGTAACCGCCGTCCTCTCCACCGTCTGCGTGGTGAGCGCCTCCGCCGCCAGCGTCGGCGTGGGCACCGTCAACACCGACGCACTCCGCCTCCGCGACGAGGCCAGCACCTCCGCCACCGTACTGGGTACCGCCTCCAAGGGCGACACCGTGGTGGTTCTGGAGGACGCGGGCAACGGCTGGTACAAGGTGGACTACAAGTCCGTGGAGGGCTATATGTCCGGCGAGTACCTGAACGTGTCCGCCAAGGCGGATGTCACCATCGGTTACGGCCTGGTTCAGTCCCAGGGTTCTCCCCTGAATGTGCGCAGCGGCCCCGGCACCAGCTACGGTAAGGTCACCTCCCTCAACAACGGCGCGGTGGTCAACATCGTGGGTATCGACAACGGCTGGTACAAGATCTCTACCAATGGCGTCACCGGCTATGTCAGCAGCGATTACATGGTCACCTGCAAGGACTCCGCCGGTTCCCGCGGCGACGGCGCCACCGCCGTAGCCACCGCCTCCAGCAGCAGCCTGGGCCAGCAGGTGGTGGACTACGCCAAGCAGTATCTCGGCTGCCCCTATGTTTACGGCGGCAACGGCCCCAGCAGCTTTGACTGCTCCGGCTACACCAGCTATGTGTACCGCCACTTCGGCTACACCCTGAACCGCACCGCCTCCACTCAGCTCTCCAATGGCACCTCTGTTTCCAAGAGTGAGCTGCAGCCCGGCGACCTGGTGTTCTTCAAGTACAACACCAGCAAGGCCGCCTCTCATGTGGGCATCTATATCGGCGGCGGGCAGTTCATCCACGCCTCTACCAATACATACACCGTCAAGATTGACGATCTTACCCGCGGCCACTACGCCAACGTCTACGTGGGCGCCCGCCGCATCCTGTGATTTTGCCTGGCAGGCGAATCCGGTCTGAGTTGAAAACGAGCGACCACGGCTCTGCCGTGCACGCTCGTTTTATGTTTTCGTATACGATGCAGTTTTAGGAGGGATTTTCAAATGGATCTGGCCTTTCTGGAGGAAACCAAGTTCTGTCTCCCGGCGCGCCGGAGCTGCCGGAATCCCTCGCCGGCCTTCCCATCGCCCTGCCCCACGCTCCCCGCCCTGTTCGGCACCTGGTGGAGAAATCCGTCCCCCTCTCCGTGGGGAGGGTATGCGCCTTCTCCTTTGCCGCTCCCCGCGGCGGCCTCGCCCTGTGCAATATCAATGCCGTCACCCTTTCTTTGCAGACAATCGCCGTATACTGCATTAGGGGTTGATGTTGTCCAGTCACAGGAACAGGGCCCCCCGGATGGCGGGCCCTGTCGGGTCAGATGCTTATTCCTGGGGCTTGTCGTCGTCGGAGAATACCTCCTCGGGAGCCACCTCGTGATCGCAGCAGCCGCAGCCGCCGTCCACCGGCTCCTCAGGGGGCACGTCGGTCTCCACGTGGGGGATGTCCGCGTCGGACACATTGCCCTCAGCCTTCAGCTCGGCGATGCGGTTCTTGTTCTCCTCAATGTTGACCTTGGCGGCGGTGATGCGCTCACACAGGGCCACGTAGGCCGCCTCAGGGGCCATGCCCCGCTCGGCATAGTATAGCTTGCCGATCTCCACATACGCCTTCTTGATGGCGTCCTCCTCGCTGGCGTTGTTCAGGGACAGCTTGGTGATCTCCGCAAGCTGCTTGGACTTGGCCACGCCGGCCCGGCCCAGATCCATTGCACGATCCTTCAGTTCATCCAAAAAAGCCATATTAAAAACCTCCTTACGGTGCGGCTTGTTGGGTTGCTGGCCTTATTCTACCCCGTTTTGCCCCGGTGCGCAAGGGGACGCGCCGGGATTTTAGCCAATTTTAACCGATCCTATAGCGGAGCTTAAATTTTGCGGCCTTTTCTTGCCCTTTGGCCCGCACTGTGATAAAATCATATCATTTCACTGGGGGAATTCTCCCCCGGAAAGGAGCACCCATGAAACTGTTGATGACGGACCGTCCCGTGTCCGCCGCTCTCCCCCAGGATGCCGCCGCCGTGGATCTCTCCGCCCTCCGCATCGCAAACTGCGTGGGCTGCTTCGGCTGCTGGACCAAAACGCCTGGCCGCTGCGTCATCCGGGACGACGCGGTACGGGTATATCCCCTCATCGCCCGGAGCGAGCAGGTACTCTATGTCAGCCGGGTCAAATACGGCTCCTACGCGCCGGTAATGAAGACCATGCTGGAGCGGGCCATCCCGGTGCAGCAGGCCTTTCTCCGCATCCACAACGGCGAGACTCACCACGTTCAGCGCGCCGTGGTCCCCAAGGACGCGGTGATCCTGGCCTACGGGGCGGACCGGGCGGAGGAGCGCGCCCTGTTCACCCGGCTGGTGGAGCGCAACGCCCACAACATGTCCTTCCGCAGCCACCGCGTCCGCTTTGTGGCCGAGGGGGAGCTGGAGGCCGCCGTGGGAGAGGAGGTGGCCCGGTGGTGAAGCTTCTGATCGTAAACGGCAGCCCCCGCGCCCCCCGCTCCAATTCCAGGCGCTATGCCGAGCTGTTTCAGGCCCGCTGGAAGGGGGAGGCCCGCTATGAGGCCCTGACCGCAAAGAATCACGCCGAGCTGGCGGCGGCCGCGGCGGAGTGCACCGACCTGCTGCTGGTCTTCCCCCTCTATGCCGACGGCCTTCCCGCCCCTCTCCTGCGCTTTTTGGAGTTCCTGGAGGGGGCCGGGCCGGAGCACAGGCCGCGCATCAGCGTACTGATCAACTGCGGCTTTCTGGAGCCACACCAGAACGATGTAGCGGTGGACATGGTGCGCCTCTTCTGCCTGGAGAACGGCTATCCCTTCGGCGCATGCCTCAAAATCGGCGGCGGGGAGGCCATCCTGGGCACCCCCTTCGCCTTCCTGGTCAGGCGGAGCATCAGGGCGCTGGCCAGGGCCGTCGCCGCCGGACGGTCCGCCGAGCTGGCGGTCACCATGCCCCTGTCCCCCCGCTCCTTTGTGCGGGCCTCCACACGCTACTGGACGCAGATGGGCGCCGCCAACGGCTGTACGCCGGAACAGATGGCGTCCATGGACATTGAGCCGCAGCCTTAGAAAAAGGTGAGCTGCCGCTCCCCGTAGCCGCGCTGATAGGCGGCGGTGATGTCCCGCATCCGGCACAGCAGGCCCAGGGCGCGGCACCGCTCCTCCAGGGCAGCCCACAGGGCCTTTGCCCGTGGGCTGGGGCACTCGTAGCGGGGTCCGTACTGCCGCCGGTAGCGTTCCGCCAGGCCGGGAAAGCCTTTTTCCAATGCCTGATAGTAATATTCCCGCTGTTGATCACGGAGCGTCATACCGAACGCGGGGTAGACAAACCGGGCCCCCGCCTCCGCCGCGGCCTCCACCACGGCCCGCAGGTTTTCCACATTGTCCTCCAAAAAGGGGAGAACCGGCATGAGCAGCACGCCAGCAAACACCCCCGCCTCCGCCAGCCGGGCCACCGCCTCCAGCCGCCGGGCGGGGCTGGGAGCGTTCGGCTCCACCCGGGCGGCCAGGGCGGCATCGGTGGTGGTGACGGTCACCTTGCACAGCACCGGCACGTGCTCCCTCATGCAGCGCAGCACGTCTATGTCCCGGGTAATCCCGTCCCCCTTGGTGGCGATGGCCGCCCCGAAGCCGTAGGCGTCCAGCAGCTCCAGGGCGTGGCGGGTGAGCTGGAGCTCCCCTTCGAAGGGGTTGTAAGGGTCACTCATGGAGCCCATGCCCACAATGCCGGGGCGCACCTTCCGCCGCAGCTCGTCCCTCAGGAGCGCCAGGGCGTTCTCCTTGGCCCGCACCCGGCCGAAATCCTCGATACCGTAGCAGGCGCTGCGGCTGTCGCAGTAGATGCAGCCGTGGCAGCAGCCCCGGTACAGGTTCATGGTGTAGTCGGTGCCGAACCAGGCGGTGCTCCTGTTGCGGCTTAAGATCTGCTTGGCGGGAATGTACTCCATGGCCGTTCCTCCGTATGGTTTTCCCCCCGCCTCCATATCCTAGTGGGGAATGGAGGTGGAGCATGAGACGCAAGCTGCCCCTTTCGCTCCGGATCCTGCTGGGCCTGGGGCTGGGCGTGCTGGCCGGGCTGGCGCTCCAGGATGCCCCAGAGTTTGCCGCGGCCTGGATTCAGCCCTTCGGCACCCTGTTTCTCAATCTGGTAAAGATGCTGGTGGTCCCCCTGGTGTTCTGCTCCCTGACGGCGGGGGTGGGCGGTCTGGGGGACGCCCGGCACATGGGCCGGGTCGGCGGCCGCACCCTCCTGTTCTACCTGTGCACCACCGCGCTGGCGGTGGCCCTGGGCCTGCTGGCGGCCAACCTGTTTCCGGTGGGGCGGGAGCTGGGTTATCCGCTCCCCGCCGCCCGGGAGGAGGCCCCCTCTTTCTCTCTGGCGGACACCCTGCTGGGGATTGTCCCCACCAACCCCATCCAGGCTCTGGCCGAGGGCAATATGCTGCAGATCCTCTTTTTCGCCCTGGCCCTCGGGTGGGCGGCCCTGACCATCGGAGAGAAGGGCGCGCCCCTGCTGCGGGCCTTCGGCAGTCTGGCGGAGGCCATGTACGCCCTCACAGAGCGGACCATGGTACTGGCGCCGGTGGCCGTATTCGCCCTGATCGCCCCGGTGGTGGCCGCGGAGGGGCCCAGAGTGCTCTCCTCCCTCCTGGGAGTGGCCGTCCTGGTCTACGGGGCCTGTCTGGTGCAGCTTCTGTTGGTCTACGGAGGAGCCGTGGGCGCCCTGGCAAGGCGCAGCCCCCGGCGTTTCTTCCGGGAGGCCCTGCCCGCCGTGGTCTTCGCCTTCTCGTCGGCCAGCTCCGCCGGGGCCCTTCCCTTCTCGCTGGAGGCCGCCGAGCGCCTGGGCGTCCCCGCCGGGGTGCGCTCCTTCGTGCTCCCCCTGGGTGCCACCCTCAACATGGACGGCACCGCCATCTACCAGGGGGTGTGCGCCCTGTTCATCGCCAATGCCTACGGTATCCCCCTGGCGCTCCCCCAGCAGCTCACCATCATCCTCACCTGCACCCTGGCCTCCGTCGGAACCGCCGGAGTACCCGGCGCAGGGGCCGTCATGCTGGGCATGGTGCTCCAGTCCGTGGGCCTGCCGGTGGAGGGGGTGGCATTGGTCCTGGGCATCGACCGGGTGCTGGACATGGCGCGCACCGCCGTCAACGTAGCGGGCGACCTCGCCTGCGCCGTTGTAGTGTCCGCCGCCGAACCTCCGGTTGAAAAGGGGCCTCCCGCCTGAGGGAGGCCCTTTTTTACGTCTGTTCGGGGGTGGTAATCCAGAGGGTGTTTTCCTCCGCGTCCCACACGTCCTCCAGCCCCGCGGCGTCCACCATAAAGCGCACCGGGACATAGAGCTTCCACCCCACCAGCTCAGGCGGCACCGCCATGGAGACCGGGCCGCGCCCGGACACCTGGCCCTGGGTGCTGCCCACCCGGACGGTGATGGCCTGCGTCCCATTTTTGCACACCGCCGTCCCGGTGGCCGCATCGTAGGAGAAGTCATAATATCCCATCCAGACCGCCAGCTCCCGCATCGGGGCCATGGTGCACCCTGCTGTGCTGCGCAGGGGCATATCGGTCAGGGAGAAATATTCCCCGTCCAGAGCCACATAGGTGGGAAACTCGCCGAAGCATGCGGCGCAGAGCCCCCGGACCTCCTCCGAGTCCACTGCCAGAACGTCATCCGTCCCCACACCAGTTACCACCGTGCCGCCCCCTGAATGGAGTTCCACCCCCGTGGAGCTCCAGGGACACAGGGCCGTGAAATACACCCCGTCGCCGGAGGCCAGCAGCTTCCCATCCGCCACCCGGTAGACCAGCGAACCGTCGGTCTGGCCGTCCACCGGGCAATCCTTGATGCGCCATCCCAGATCTATCTGGGGGGCCGCCTCCGGCAGGACGGTCAGGCTGGTGGCCGTCCATTGCTCCCGGTCAGCGCTTTGCCAGACGGTTCCGTCCACCAGCGCATAGCACACCCCGTCCACACAGGCCACGTTCTCCACCGGTGCGCCGAAGTCGTGCTCCCCCGTCCGGTGGAAGCTGCGATCCAAGAAAATGACCTTGTTGTTGTTCGGGCTGAACCGGTCTGCGCCGGTACCCATCATCCCCCGGCCGGTGACAGACTGACACATAAGATAGCCGTCCCCTGTCCAGCGGAAGGTATAGTCCACCCAGGCCGTTCCAACGCCCTCGGCGGGGTCAAAGCCCAGGTCGGCCTCCACCCATCCGGCGGTACAGGCCCCTGCAAAACGGCTGCCCCTGTAGTCATAGTAGTACAGCGAACCGTCGTACGGGCTGTAGTAGACCACGGCTCCTCCCCCGGTCTCGGACAGGCGCATCATGTCCGGGGTCAGCTTGGTCTCCAGCGGCAGCCAGGAGTAGCCGTCTGTGGAGACCGCCAGCCCAAAGGGGCCGTTGTTTCCGGGCTGCTCCCGGATAAGATAGCTGGTCACCTCCACGGGCTTACGCTGATTCTCCTGCTTGTACCAGGCCGTGCCGCTGTAGTAGACGCCGCCCTCCCGGCCCGGCTCCCAGTCGGTCCGGGTGAAGGCGTGCTCCACCCCGTCCACGGTGGCGTAGTAGGTGCCCCCCGCGTACCGGATATCGGTGACCGGGCCGTCAAACGCCTTGGCGCCGATGATACAGAAGTCCTCGTCCAAAAGGGTGACCCAGTTGTTGCGGGGACTGTCCCCATATTGCTGGTGGGTGTCCTCCCGGGGATCGTCCAGCAGACTCTGGCGCATCATGTACTCACTGCCCGTCCACAGAAACTGGAACTCCTTGTGGGCCAGTCCGTTTACACCGGTGCCGTAGGCCCAGCCAGCACTCGCCCACTGGCGATCCAGCTCCGTCCACGTCACCCCATCTGCGGAGCGGTACACGCCGCCTATGATGGTGTAGTACAGCACATAGTCCCTTCCGGTCTCGCACACCACCGGGCCCGCCATGGCCCCCAGGGGGCCGTCCCAATTGGGCCGCCCCGCCGCCAGCGCGGGAGTGACTAGGGTGAGAACCAACGCCAGGGCGGCAGCCAGCGCCGAAATTGCACGCCGTCTCATGTTTACCCCTCCTGAATTGCTGTGGTGAGGTAGAAGGTCTGCCCCGCCGCATCCCAGGTCACATCCGCCCCCGCCGCCTCGGCAAAGAATCGGACGGGTACACAGAATATGCCACCGCGCAGCTCGGCGGGCACCGCCAGCCAGTTGGTGGTCTTGCCGTTGACGGTGGCCTGGGTGCTGCCCGCACGCACAGAAATGGTGTCCGTCCCCCGGGCGCATACCGCCGTCCTGGAAGAGCCGTCATAGTCAAAGGTATAGCCCAGAGCCTGGGCCAGCGGCCGCAGAGGGGCCATCGTGCAGCCGCTCACCTGATAGAGGGAGATGGGGAAGGTCACCGGCTTGCCGTCTACCGTGACCCGCAACTCTTTGGAGAACTTCGCCGCCATTTGGGCGGCCGTAAACACCTGAACGTCCTCTGTCCGGCCGCCGGCATCCACCAATTCTACGGCATAGACGCTCTCCCCACGCCGCAGGATAGCCCGCAGGCCCTCAGAGGGGGCGGTAAACAGGGGGACAAACTGGCTGCTGCCCGCCGGGGCCGCCTCTACCTGGGTTCCAGTTACACGGAGGGTATAGGGAGCCGCCGCCGGGGCCGCCGGAATGGAGGTCAGCGTAGTGGCCGTCCAGTGCGTCCGGTCGGCGGAGGAGTAGACCGTCCCGCCGGCCTGGGCGTAATAGACTCCGTCCGCCCAGCCCACACCGGTGACATTGGCTCCGAAGTCGTGAGAGCCGATGAGCTGGAAATTCTCATCCGCAAAGCACACCCTGGTGTTCCAGGCGCTGGTCCAGTCCCCCCGGGCGCCATGGGGGCCGTAAGGCTCCTCCACCGTGCGGCAGGAGATGTACTCCGTCCCCGTCCAAAGGAAGGTGTAGTCGGCCAGTACCGCCTCCCGCTCCGGCTGGAAGGGGGTGCCCTCCAGGCTCTTCCAGGTCAGGCCGTCCTCCGAGGCGTACACCCCCGCCTGTTCCTCGCTGACCACTACAAAGCTCTTGCCGTTGTAGGGTAGCAGCCTGCCCGCCGGCATCCCCTCCGCCGTTTTCCAGGTGAGGCCGTCGGTTGTGTAAAGGTTCTCCATCCCGTCGGCGCCGGACCGGGCCTGTCCCAACAGGAGCTTCCCATTGCCCGCCACCCGCAGCAGCTCGGGCCGGAAGGCCCCGGGCTGGGCAGCGGCCAGGCGCTGCTTCAACTCCGCCGCCGGATAGGTGTGGGACGCGCCGGTCTCGTAGCCATACCGGCTGTAGACCTCCACCCGGATGCCCTGGGGCACCGGATAGGCCTGCACATCCGCCATGTCGTAGCTGGCCAGGAAGGAGGAAAAGTCCGCCGTCAGCTCCACGGCCCGCCCCTGTCCGTCCATCACCCAGAGCTCCCGGCCGCCCCGCAGGGTGAAGGTGAGGCCGTTCAGCGACGACCGGCCCCGCTGGATGGCCGGCGCGGTATCCTGCTCCTCCGGCGTGAGGGCCGTCCAGTGCACCCCGTCGGCGGAGCGCCAAGTGGGCCGCTCGCTCCCGAAGGGGCCGGCCAGGAACTGCGTCCCGTCGTACATGCCGCTGCCCAGGCTGCTCTCCGCCGCCCCGGCGGAGACCCAGCTCACCCCGTCGTCGGTGTAGACAAACTCATACCGGTCGTCCCGGTACACCGCGCCGTCTGCCGTCTGCCGATACGCTCCGTAGGTGGTGCGGACGCCCACCGTCCGCGCGCCGCTGCTGCCCAGGATGCGGATGTAGGTGTCCCCGGCCTGGTGCTCCGCCGCCAGGGCGGGAATGCCCAGGGTGAGGGCCAGCTCCAGGGCCAGTAGGATTGACAGGAACCGTTTCATGAAAACCTCCTTTTCCAGCGGCGGGGCATCCCCGCCTTACGAATTCTTCTTACGGAATGCAAAAAACCGCTGTCCGAAGTAGTTGAGGGCGGTGTAGAGCCCCATGCCCACCAGCTTGGAGAACCGCTCCCACCACACCGCCGGGACGGCAGTCAGGGGGGGCGGCCCGCCCACGATCAACCGGGCCAGGCCGTAGCCCACCACATAGCACACCGCCACGTTGACGGCGAACTTCACCGCCGAGCGGCCCAGGGTCTCCTCGCTGTGGAAGGTGAAGTGGCGGTTGAGGAAGAAGCTCATCACCGCCCCGGCCACATAGGCGATGGCGGTGGAGGGCCAGTAGCCCAGCCCCTCTAGCAGGAACATGAGGGCCATGGACAGCAGGGTGTTCCCCACCCCCACCAGCAGGAACCTGGGGATGCTCTTGTCAATCAGCTTTTTCGCCATGCGCATCCTCCAGTACCTCGCGGAGCAGGAAACGGGGGCGTCCCTTGGTCTCCAGATAGATCTTCCCGATGTACTCCCCGATGACCCCCAGGGAGAGGAGGATCAGTCCGCCGATGGCCCACACCGAGCAGATCACGCTGGCCCAGCCAATGATGGTGGCTCCCGTGGCCCAGCGGACGATGGAGTAGATCAGCATGAGGATGCTGACGGCAAAGATGAGGAAGCCCAGGCCGGTAATGTAGCGGATGGGCTTGACGGACAGGGAGGTGATGCCCTCCATGGCGAAGGAGAGCATCTTTTTCAGGGGGTATTTGCTCTCACCGGCGAACCGCTCCCCCCGCTCGTACTCCACGGTGCCGGTGCGATAGCCGATCATGGGCACGATGCCCCGCAGGAACAGGTTGACCTCCCTGAACTGGGCCAGCCCCTCCAGCGCCCGCCGTGACATGAGGCGGTAGTCGGCGTGGTTGAACACCGTCTCCGCCCCCATGAAATTCATTACCCGGTAGAAGCCCTCGGCGGTGAAGCGCTTGAAGAAGGTGTCCTTTTTCCGGGAGGAGCGCACGCCGTAGACCACGTCGCACCCGGCGTAGTACTGCTCCACCATGGCGTCCACCGCGTCAATGTCGTCCTGGAGGTCGGCGTCCATGGAGATGGCCATGTCACACCGCTCCTTTGCGGTCATCAGCCCCGCCAGCAACGCATTCTGGTGCCCCCGGTTGCGGGAGAGATCCGCCCCGCAGAACAGGGGGCACTCGCCATGCAGCCGGGTGATGAGCTCCCACGTCCGGTCCCTGGAGCCGTCATTGACAAACAGCACCCGGCTCCGCTCCGAGATTTTGCCCGCCGCCATCAGCCCTTCCAGCTTGGCCCGCAGCCGCCGGGAGGTCTCGGGAAGCACCTCTTCCTCGTTATAGCAGGGGACGACGATATACAGAATATCTGCCATCCGGTCTCCACTTCCTTGTCTTTGGTTTTGGTATCTGCCATTATACCCTCTTTGGACGAGAAAAGCCACCTTATGGTTCCCCGCTGCCAAACAGGGAAATATCCAGCACCGCACAAATGCGCATCAGCACATCCACTGAGGGCTTTTTCCGGCCACTCTCAATTTCGGCAATGAAGGGCTGGGACACCTGTACCAGCTTTGCAAGCCTTTCCTGACTCAGTCCCTTTTCCTTTCTCTTTTCCCTTATCAGAGTTCGGTAATCCATTCCAATCACTCCCTGCTCCTATTATAGCTAATAGCAATATCTTTTTCATCTATAGCTTTTAGCTATTGACTTTTTTCTTACTTTGCTATAATATAGCTATAAGCTATTTAGAAGGTGCTGATATGAATTCTTTCTTTCCTATCCTAAACTGGGCCGGGCTTCTTCTGCTAAAGGAAAAGCTGTCCCACTGCACGCCTTATCAGGAGGCAGAGCGGGACAGCCGTGCACAGTGGGCGGCGTTCAAAGCCTCCCACTCGGAGGCTTTGAACGAGGAGGTGCTGGATTTGCTTGACCGCTGCAATCTGGCTGCGGTCTGGGAGCGTGATGCCGCCTTTTGCCTGGGACTCCAGTTGGGCCTGGAGCTGGGCGGCCTTGGCCGCTTCTGGGATACGGAGCCGTAGGGGACGACACTCTAGTATGGCGCGACAGAGTAGGCCCCGCCGGAGGCATGACAAGAAATCAGTTGTCAAAAACTGCAACATGGAAGGTGCGTCAGCCCGGCACAAGACGGGCCGATGTGGGCAGAAGGTGAATTGCCCTAGAGGGGCAAGAGAGGCCGCCCTGGGGCGTCGGCCCCTACGCTAGGGGGACGCCCGCCTCAACGTATCACGGCGTAGGGGCGACCCTTGTGGTCGCCCGCGGGGGGCGGCCATAAAGGCCGCCCCTACAGGGTTGCGGAAGTGCAAGCCGATGGGCTAGGGCAAATTACGCCAAAGTGTCAAGAGAGGCTGCCCTGGGGCGTCGGCCCCTATGCTAGGGGGATGCCCGCCTCAACGTATCACGGCGTAGGTGCTCCCCTTGTGGCCGCCCCTACTCCAGCTTGCGGCGCAGGTGCTCCACGGCCTTGCGTTCGATGCGGGAGACCTGCACCTGGGAGACTCCCAGCACCTTGGCGGTCCGATCCTGGGTCATACCCCGGAAGTAGCGCAACAGGATGACCTGCCGTTCCCTCTCGGGCAGGGCGGCCACCGCTCCCCGCAGGGCCTCCCGCTCCACGATGGCCTCCTCCATGCCCTCGGTGCCCAGCACGCTCTCCAGGGTGAAGCCGTCCCCCGTCTCCATCTGGAGGGAGGCCACTGGGAGGTTTGCCTCCTCGGCGGCGGCGATCTCCTCCGGCTCCAGTCCGGTCTCCTCCGCCAGCTCGGAGAGGGCGGGCTCCCGGCCCAGGCGGGCGGACAGGCGCTCCCGGGCGGAGCGGATGGCCCCCGCCCGCTCCTTCAGTCCCCGGCTCACCTTCACCGCCCCGTCGTCCCGGAGGAAGCGGCGGATCTCCCCGGCAATCTTGGGCACGGCGTAGGTGGAGAACTGGCAGCCGAAGGCGGGGTCAAAGCCCCGCACCGCCTTCAGAAATCCCAGGCACCCGAGCTGGTACAGATCCTCCGGGTCGGTTCCCCGGCCGTAGTAGCGGCGGACGATGCTCCAGATCAGTCCGGCGTTCTCCTCGATCAGCCGGGCACAGGCGTCGTTGTCCCCTCGGCGGGCCTCCTCCAGCAGGGCGGGGGTATCCGCTACGCTCACACGGGCGCCCCCATCCGGCGGGAGACCCTGCGCCGCAGGGTGACCACGGTGCCCTTGCCGGGGGTGGAACGCACCTTCACGGCGTCCATAAAGCTCTCCATAATGGTAAAGCCCATGCCGCTGCGCTCCTCGGTTCCGGTGGTGTAGAGGGGCTGGCGGGCCTGCTCCACGTCGGCAATGCCCACCCCCCAGTCCTTGACCTGGATCTCCAGGGTGTTATCCTCAAACAGCCGCAGTCGCATGGACACCTTGCCCAGCCGGTCGGGGTAGGCGTGTACGATGCAGTTGGTCACCGCCTCGCTGACGGCGGTCTTGATGTCGTTCACCTCGTCCAGGGTGGGGTCCAGTTGGGCCGCGAAGCAGGCCGCCGCCGTGCGGGCAAAGCCCTCGTTAGCCGAGCGGCTCAGAAAGGTCACCGCGGCCTCATTGATGGGTTTCATCTTATGTAAACCTCCCGTCATTCAAATTCCATGAGCTTGTCCAGCCCTGCCGCCCGGAGCACCTTGCCCGCCTGGGCGGGGACATGGACCACCTTGACCGCGCCGCCCAGCTCTCCCAGGCGGCGGTAGGCCCGCAGCAGCACCGCGATACCCGAGCTGTCCATAAAGGTCACGCCCTCCAGATCCAGGGTGAGCGACCGGGGCAGCTCCAGGTCGATCTGGCGGCTCAGCTCCTCCATGATGGCCCTCGCCCGGTGGTGGTCCACCTCGCCGCTGATGGCGGCCCGGAGCACCCGCCCCTCGCCGGTACAAGTCACTGCCATAGCTTGTCCCTCCTTGTTGACACAAAAAAACGCAGCATACCAAAATCTGGTATACTGCGATCATAGCACAGCCGGTATGCGATTTGCGTCGATCCCTTATCGCACCATTGAAAAGGTGGTAAAAATCCACCGCTCCCCCACCTGCTCGTAGAGGAAATCGTGGGTCTCGCTCCCCACCACGGAAAATCCCTGTTGCGGGTCCAGCACCTCCACCGTCACCCGAACGGTGCACCGGCCGGGCGTACCGTCCCGGAGTACCTGGACGGTCTCTTCGCCCTTGGTGATGTCCGCGCCGCGGCCGCCGTCGATGGTGTAGAGCGCGCCGTCCAGCTCCACATACTGCGTCCCGTCCACGGGGAGCAGCTCCTCCACCAGCCCGTCGGAAAACAGGCTTTTCAAATAACCCCGCAGATCCGCCAGGGTTTTAATGCCCGGGTAGTCCACCCGGCAGTAGACCTGCTCCCCCACGGTTCTCTGGTCGTCACGGTCCAGCGGCATGGGCGCAATCTCGAACCAGCCCCAGGCCTCCTCCGCCTTCTCGTAGGCCGCCAGGATGGCCTCGTCCGCAGGCTCATCCGCCCCGGACGCGGGGGTGGAGGTTGGAGCCGGGGTCGGGGTCGGAGGTGGGACGGGTGTGGGGACGGGCTCCGCCTCCTCCGGCGTGGGGGCTGGCGTACGCAGGGGTGGGCTCGCCTCCGCCGAAGGAATGGGGCTGTCCAGGATGGTCTGGGTAGCCGGAGGCGTGGGCCGGTCTGCCGTGCCGCTGCTCTCCGCAGGGCTGGCCGGAACGCACCCCCAGCAGCCCGACAGCAGTATGACAAGAGCCAGCAACGGCATGAGTTTTTTCATGGAGCTTGGCCCCCCTTCCGTTTTTATCCTGTGTTTGATCTATTCTATCCGCTGGGGACTCATTCTACAACTACAGATGTGTTACAAAAAGCAACAAAAACGCGCGGAAAATGCCGCCTGCCGAAGAGGGCGGCGGCATTTCTCCGTTTTTATCCTGTTTACGCCATGGAAGCGGCGGATTCCTCCAGTTTGGCCAGGAGGGCCCGGAGCTTTTCAGCCCGGTCCTGCTCGGCCTCCACCACGTGGGCGGGGGCCTTGTTGACAAAGCCGGGGTTGCCCAGCTTGGCCTCCAGCTTGTCCAGCTCGGCCCGGTTCTTCTTGAGCTCCTTCTCAATGCGGGCCTTCTCCTTCTCCAGATCCACCAGCTCGGCCAGGGGCATGAACAGCCGGGCGGCGTGGGTGGTGACGGTGACCATGCCCTGGGCGGTCATGGCGTCGTCGCTGCCCGCGTCGGCCACGCCCTCCACGGTCACATCGCTGGCGTAGGCCAGGCGCTTGAGGAAGGGAATCCCCTGCTCAAAGACGGCCCGCTCCAGGGTGGAGACGGTGAGCTGCGCCTTTTTGGAGGGGGGCACGTTCATCTCGGCGCGGCGGGCGCGCACGCCCCGGATGGCGTCCATGATCAGCTCCATGGCCTTCTCCTCCTCCGGGAAGTCCAGCTCGGCCCGGTGCTGCGGCCACTGCTGGAGCATCAGGTAATCGCCGCTGTGGGGCAGGGCCTGCCAGATCTCCTCGGTGATAAAGGGCATGAAGGGGTGGAGCAGCTTGAGGGTCTCGGTGAGCACGTAGCAGAGTACCTGCTGGGCCCGGAGCTTGCTGTCCTCGTCCTCCCCCTGGAGGCGGGTCTTGGTCAGCTCGATATACCAGTCGCAGTAGGAGTCCCAGATGAAGTCGTACACCTTCTGGGCGGCCACGCCCAGCTCGTAGCGCTCCATGTTCTCCGTGACCTCGGGGATGACAGAGTTGAGCTTGGAGAGGATCCACTTGTCCTCCAGCTCCAGCCGGTCGGGCAGCTCGCACCGGTCGATGGTCAGGTTCATCATCAGGAAGCGGCTGGCGTTCCAGATCTTGTTGGCAAAGTTGCGCATGGCCTCGCACCGCTCGGTGTAGAAGCGCATGTCGTTTCCGGGGGAGTTGCCGGTGATCAGGTTGAAGCGCAGGGCGTCGGCGCCGTACTGGTCGGCCATCTCCAGGGGGTCGATGCCGTTGCCCAGGCTCTTGGACATCTTGCGGCCCTTGTCGTCCCGCACCAGGCCGTGGATAAACACGGTGTGGAAGGGGGGCTTTCCGGTGTGCTCGCAGGCGGAGAAGATCATCCGGGCCACCCAGAAGAAGATGATGTCGTAGCCAGTGACCAGCACATCGGTGGGATAGAAGTACTTGAAGTCCTCGCTGCTCTCGTCGGGCCAGCCCAGGGTGGAGAAGGGCCACAGGGCGGAGGAGAACCAGGTGTCCAGCACGTCCTCCTCCTGGTGGATGTGGGTGGAGTGGCAGTGCTGGCACTCGGTGGGATCGGTCTCGCTGACGGTCATCCCGCCGCAGTCCTCGCACGTCCAGGCGGGGATGCGGTGGCCCCACCAGAGCTGGCGGGAGATGCACCAGTCGTGGACGTTCTCCATCCAGTTGGTGTAGATCTTGGAGAAGCGGTCGGGGACGAACTTGACCTCCCCGTCGTTGACCACCCGCAGGGCCTCGCGGGCCAGGGGCTCCATCTTCACGAACCACTGGGCGGAGATGATGGGCTCCACATCGGTGCCGCAGCGGTAGCAGGTGCCCACATTGTGGGTGTGCTCCTCCACCTTCACCAGGTAGCCGCCCTCCTCCAGATCGGCCACGATGGCCTTGCGGGCCTCGTAGCGGTCCATGCCGGAGTAGCGGCCGTAGCCCTCCACCACCTTGCCGTTGTCGTCCAGCACACGGATGGACTCCAGGTTGTGGCGCAGGCCCACCTCAAAGTCGTTGGGATCGTGGGCGGGGGTCATCTTCACGCAGCCGGTGCCGAACTCCATGTCCACATAGGCGTCGGCCACGATGGGGATCTCCTTGTTCACCAGGGGCAGGATGCACTTCTTCCCCACAATGTCCCGGTAACGGCCGTCCTCGGGGTTGACCGCCACGCCGGTGTCGCCCAGCATGGTCTCCGGCCGAGTGGTGGCCACGGTCACATAGCGGCCCTCCTCCCCGGCGATGGGGTAGCGGATGTGCCATAGGTGGCCGGGCTTCTCCTTGTACTCCACCTCCGCGTCGCTCAGGGCGGTGACGCAGTGGGGGCACCAGTTGATGATGCGGCTGCCCTTGTAGATGAGGCCCTTGTTGTAGAGGGACACAAACACGTGGCGCACCGCGTTGGACAGGCCCTCGTCCATGGTGAACCGGGCGCGGCTCCAGTCACAGGAGGCGCCCAGCTTCTTCTGCTGCTCCACGATACGGTTGCCGAACTTGTGCTTCCAGTCCCACACACGCTCCAGGAACTTCTCCCGGCCCAGATCGTAGCGGGTCAGGCCCTCGCTCTTGCGCAGCTCCTCCTCCACCTTGATCTGGGTGGCGATGCCGGCGTGGTCGGTGCCGGGCACCCACAGGGCGGCATAGCCCTGCATCCGCTTGAAGCGGATCAGGATGTCCTGGAGGGTGCAGTCCATGGCGTGGCCCATGTGGAGCTGGCCGGTGACGTTGGGGGGCGGCATGACGATGGTGAAGGGGCGCTTGTCCGGGTCGCGGCGGCCCTCAAAGCAGCCGTTCTTCTCCCACATCTCATAGACGCGGCCCTCCACCTCCCGGGGTTCATAGACCTTGGGCAGTTCTTTTTTCATCTGTTACACTCCTTTTCGGGGCAAAGCAAAAGGGCCCGCCCCAAGCCTGTTGCTCAGGGCGAACCCTTAAGTCCGCGGTACCACCTGAATTCCCCCATGAAGCCATGGAGGCGCTCTTGTCTCGCTAACGGGAGAACCCGCCGGGCCCTACTGTATTCAGGCCCGGAGCTCCGGGACGACCTTCCCCGCGCCGCCGGAGGGCCTTGCACCATCCGGCCCCTCTCTGCACCGCCCGCGCGGGTACTCCTTCCCTTCGTCGCTGTGTATCGCATTTAGTATATGCAAAATCGGGAAAAAAGTCAAGGCAAAACGTGATATCCCCGTGTCCGGTGGAGGTTGTCCCCCCTTACCGCAGTTCCTTGTCGCAGTAGGCGCAGCAGTCCACGCCGCCGTTCTGCTTCACCAGGGGAGGCAGGTAGTGCTCGGTCTGGGTGATGCAGTTGGGGTTGGAGCACACCGGCTTGACGCCGATTTCCACCGGCTCCGGTTTTTCCCGCTCCTGGTTGGCCAGATCGGTGAGCAGGGCCATGCGGGCGTACATTCCGTAGCGGGCCTGCTCGAAGTAGACCGCCCGGGGATCGTCGTCCACGTCGATGGCAATTTCATCCACCCGGGGCAGGGGGTGCATGACCAGCAGTTCCTTCTTCGCACGGTCCAGCTTCCGCCGGGTGAGGACGTAGACGCCCTTGCAGCGCTCGTACTCCAGGGGGTCTACGAAGCGCTCCCGCTGGATGCGGGTCATGTAGAGCACATCCAACTGAGGGATGACGGCCTCCAGGCCGGTGACCTCGGTGAACCACATGCCATGCTCCCGCATAAAGGCCCGCATGTACTCGGGCACCGCCAGCTCACGGGGGGCGATGAGGAAAAACTTGATGCCCTCAAACTTGGCCAGGGCCTTGATGAGGGAGTGAACCGTGCGGCCGTTCTTCAAATCGCCGCACAGGCCCACGGACAGCCCGTCCACCTTGCCCCGCAGGCGGGTGATGGTGGTGAGATCCGCAGTGGTCTGGGTGGGGTGCATGTGGCCGCCGTCGCCGGCGTTGATCACCGGCACGTCGGAGTACAGGGAGGCCGCCTTGGCCGCGCCCTCCTTGGGGTTGCGCATCACCACCACGTCGGCATAGCCCGACACCATCTTGATGGTGTCCTTCAGGGTCTCGCCCTTGGCGGTGGAGGTGGACTTGGGGTCGGCGAAGCCGAACACCGTGCCCCCCACCCGCAGCATGGCGGTCTGAAAGGAAAAGTTGGTGCGGGTGGACGGCTCATAGAACAGGCTGGCCATCACCCGCCCACGGCAGGCGTCCATAAAATCGGCGGGGTGGTCCATAATATCACTGCACCGCTGGTACAGGGACTCCCACTCCGCCCTCGTCAGGTCTCCAAAGTCGATCAGATGCCGCATGACGCTTCATTTCCCCTTTTGAATTTTTTCTATCGTATCATATTTCCCCCGGCCCGGGCAAGAGCAGAACGGACAAATTTTTACACTTTTTTCTCCTCCGCCTTGTCAGTCCCCCCGCCCTGTTAAAAACTGCATCACATGATCTCTCCCGCTTCGCCTCATGCTATGAAAAACGGACGAAGCGGGGCGGTTTTATGGTGTGGTTTTGGTACTTTCTGATCTACAGTTTTCTCGGCTTTCTGGTGGAGGTGGCCTATGTCCGCCTGGTGGGTGGAGTCAAACGGGACCGGAAGTGCCGTCTGGTACTCCCCATCTGCCCGGTGTACGGCCTGGGGGCATTGGCCATTCTCCTCCTGCCGCCTCTGGTCCGGGACAGCCTGCCCCTTCTCTTCCCCGCCGCCGCCCTGGTGTGCACGGCGGTGGAGTATGTGACCGGGCTGTTTTATGAAAAGGTCTTTCGGGTATCCTTTTGGGATTACTCCCACCTGCCCCTCAATCTGGGCGGACGGGTATGCCTTCTGTTCGCCCTGTTCTGGGGGGTACTGGCCCTGCTCGTCCTCCATGTGATTCATCCGGCGGCGGCCTGGCTGGCGGCGCGGATTCCGCTGTGGGCATTCCCTCCAGCCGTGCTGGCCACGGCGCTGGACACGCTCCTCACCGCCCGGCTCCTGCGCCGGACCGGAGACCCCAATTCCCTGCGCTGGTATGCCCGCCTGCCCCGCCGCCGGCCGGCATAAAGCAGGGCGGGGGCGGCCACGTGCCGCTCCCGCCCTTTTTGCATCTACGCCCGGCGGAGTTCACTGAGGGTCTCGTCGATCTTCTTCTGCGGTACGTATGCCTGGGCCACAGACAAAATCTGCTCCAGGGTGATGGTGCGGGCCGCTCCCAGCATGGGGTGCTTCATCAGCATGGGGAAACGGCGCTGAAACACCGCCCGGGCCCCCGGGTGGTCCAGCAGCTCCCCCACCGTGATCTGATTGCGCTTCAAGTCCATTGGCTTCACCTCCCAGCTATCCTATGCCGGGCCGGCGGGAGATTTGACTTGCCACCGCCGGGGACAGGCGCTATAATGATAGATATCACTGTAGAAAGGGAGAGGAACCAGCAGACATGATACAGCGCTTTCGCGGGCATTCGCCCATCATCCACCCTGCCGCCCGGCTGGCCGCCAATGCCACCCTGGTGGGCTGCGTGACGGTGGAGGCCGCCTCCAGCATCTGGTACGGGGCCGTGCTCCGGGGGGATGAGAGTTCCATCCACGTGGGAGCGGGCTCCAACATCCAGGACAACGCAGTGCTCCACTGTGACGCAGACTGCCCCACCGTGATTGGCCGCGACGTGACCGTGGGTCATGGTGCCATTCTCCACAGTTGTACAGTGGAGGACACCTGCCTGATCGGCATGGGAGCCATCCTGCTCAACGGCTGCACCATCGGCGCGGGTAGCCTGGTGGCCGCCGGGGCGCTGGTCACCCAGGGAGCTGTGATTCCGCCCGGCAGCCTGGTGGTGGGGTCCCCAGCCAGGGTGGTGCGCTCCCTCCGGCCGGAGGAGGCCGCCGAACTGCTCCAGTCGGCCAAGACCTACCGCACTCTGTCCGCTGAGCTGCTTCCCACCGCCGAGGCGTCCGAAACAGGAGGAAGCGTATGAAAAGGAAAGGGAAAATTCCCGGCCGTTATCATAAAACATTGAAGGAACAGGTGCGTGAGAACCCCCGGCTGGCCGCCGTCTACGTCATTCTGCGGGTGCTGGTGGTGCTGGCCCTGGTGGCACAGGTGTTTAACGGGAACTTTGAAAACGTGTTCCTGTGCGTGCTCACCCTGATTCTGTTCTCCATCCCCAGCTTCATCGAGCGCACGGTCCGCATTGATATCCCGGACACCCTGGAAGTCATCATCCTGCTGTTCATCTTCGCGGCGGAGATCCTGGGGGAGATCCAGGCTTACTATGTCCAGTTTCCCTATTGGGACACCATGCTCCATACCCTCAACGGCTTTCTCTGCGCGGCCATCGGCTTCTCCCTGCTGGACATTTTGAACCGGGACGAGCGTCTGGCCTTCAAGCTCTCCCCGGTCTATCTGGCGGTGGTGGCCTTCTGCTTCTCCATGACAATCGGCGTGCTGTGGGAGTTCTTCGAGTGCTTTATGGACCAGATGTTCCTGCTGGACATGCAGAAGGACACGATCGTACACTCCATCGGCTCCGTGATGCTGGACCCCGCCGGCGGCAACACCCCGGTGGCCATCCACGACATCACCGACGTGATTGTGATCACGGCTGATGGAGCCCAGCACCCACTGGGCCTGGGCGGTTATCTGGATATCGGCATCCTGGACACCATGAAAGACCTCTTCGTCAACTTTATCGGCGCGGTGGTGTTCTCCTTTATCGGCTATTTCTATGTAAAGAACCGCGGCAAGGGCTGGTTCGCCAAGCGCTTCATCCCCAAGGTCCTCCCGGAGTCCGGCGCCAAAAAATAACCGAATATTCCGCCCCCAGGGGCGCATACTAGGGAAGCACTGCTCCCACCCTGTCACGCAGGGCGGGCCGGTGCTTCCCTTGCGTCATACCAAGGAATCAAGGAGGAATCTCACCATGAACAAGACCCCCAACAACAGCATCAAGTGCTCTGTGAACAGTTGTGCTTACCACTGCGGCGAGCAGAACTACTGCACCCTGAACGAGATCAAGGTGGGTTGCTGCGACTCCAACGTGACCAACTGCGCCTCCACCGAGTGCGCCTCCTTCCAGCTGGGCGACCACGGCGGCTGCTGCAAGCGCTGAACCGTCCATCCATGCAAAATCGCGCGTTCCCGATTGGGAACGCGCGATTTTTATGGTATTTACTCCTTGGGCTCGGCAGGTACCTCGGCCTTAGGGTCGGCAGCGGCCTCCGCTGTAGGCTTCTCCGTAGCTGGAGCCGCGGGCTTGACAGCGGCAGCCGGGGCGGCCTTGGGGGCCGCAGGCTTCACCTCGGGCACCTTGCCGTCCACGGTGATCAGCTTGCGGGGGCACTTCTGTGCGCAGATACCGCAGCCGATGCACTTCTCGTAGTCGATCACCGCCAGGTTGTTGACCATGGTGATGGCTTCCTTGGGGCAGCTCTTAGCACACAGGGAGCAACCGATACAGCCATTGTCGCATACCTTGCGGGCGTCCACGCCCTTGTCGTGGGAGGAACAGGGAATGGTGACGTGGCGCTTGGTCTTGTAGGGCTCCAGGGCGATGATGTGTCGGGGGCAGATGTCCACGCACTTATTGCACGCCTTGCACTTCTCCTCATCGACCCTGGCCACGCCGTCGATGACGTGGATAGCGTCAAAGGGACATGCCTTCTCACAGGAGCCCAGGCCCAGGCAGCCATAGGCGCAGCCCAGGTCGCCGCCGCCGGGCAGCTTGGAGGCCGCCACGCAGTCGTGGATGCCCACGTAAGTGTACTGCTTGTAGTTCTGGCCGCAGCCGGTGCAGTGCACCTGGGCAATCTGCTTCACTGCGGCGCCAGCGGACACGCCCATAATCTCGCCGATCTGGGCGGCCACCGCCTCGCCGCCGGCGGCGCAGGCATTGACTGGGGCCACTCCCTTGACCACAGCGGAGGCATAGCCGGAGCAGCCGGGATAGCCGCAGCCGCCGCAGTTGGCGCCGGGCAGACAGCCCAGGATGGCCTCTTCACGGGGATCCACCTCAACAGCGAACACCTTGGAGGCGATCGCCAGGACCAGGCCGAAGATGGCGCCCAGCACAGCCAGGACCACAACGGCAATTATAACAGTCGTCATATTCTTCCGCCCTCCTTAACCGAAGACCTTCAGGCCGGAGAAGCCCATGAAAGCCAGAGCGATGAGGCCGGCGGCCACCAGGGCGATCGGGAAGCCCTCGAAAGCCTTGGGCCACTCGGAGAACTCCATCCGCTCCCGGATGCTGGCGAAGATCACGATGACCAGCAGGAAGCCGATGCCGCCGGTAACGCCGTACACGACGCTCTCAATAAAGCCGTAGCCGTTCTGGGTGTTCTGCAGCACCACGCCCAGCACAGCGCAGTTGGTGGTGATCAGGGGCAGGTACACACCCAGGGCCTCATAGAGGGAGGGCATGGCCTTCTTGAGGAACATCTCGATGAACTGCACCAGAGAGGCGATGACCAGGATGTAGGTCACGGTCTGCATGAAGGTCAGGCCCATGGGAACCAGAATGAGCTCATTGATGGGCCAACAGATGGCGGAGGCCAGGCCCATGACGAAGATAACCGCCAGCCCCATGCCGGAGGCAGTCTCGATCTTTTTGGAAACACCCATGAAGGGGCAGATGCCCAGGAACTGGGCCACAATAAAGTTATTGACCAGGATGGCGCCCAGGGCGATGGTAAAGAGCTGAGTCCACTCCATTACTTGGCCACCTCCTCAGTCTTTTTGTCGCCCTTCTTGGGCTTGTTCAGAATGTACTGCATGGCCGCGATCACGCAGGCCAGGGTCAGGAAGCCGCCCACCGGGAGAATCATGCCCAGAGCGGGAATGCCCTCGGGCAGGATGCGGATGCCTGCGGCAGTGCCCAGGCCGAAGACCAACTGTCCTTCTGCGCCGATCTCCAGCAGGCCGCCCATAATGGTGCCATTTCCAAGGAACTCGCGAACCACACACATGATGACCAGCACCATGGTGTAACCCAGGCCCTGGAAGATACCGTCCAGCGCAGAAGCGCCGATACCATTCTTGTAGGCAAAGGACTCGGCGCGGCCCAGAATGATACAGTTCACCACGATCAGGGGGATAAACAGGCCCAAGCTCTTGGACAGGGCCGGGATAAATGCCTGCAGGCACAGGTCAACGATGGTAACAAAGCCGGCGATGACCACGATGAAGCAGGCGATGCGGATGTTGTTGGGGATGATCTTACGCAGGGCCGCGATGATGATGTTGGACAGGGTCAGAATCACCAACACGGACAGGCCCATGCCCAGGCCGTTGAACAGGGTGGTGGTAATGGCCATCACCGAGCACATGCCCAGCAGTTGGACGGTGACGGGGTTCTGGAAGAACAAGCCGTCCCTAAATTGTTTCATCACGTTCATATTCGATTACCCTCCTTAGCCCATGCTCGCGGCGGCGGCGATGGCGCTGGTGACGGCCTCGCAAACGCCGCGGGAGGTGATGGTAGCGCCGGTCAGGGCGTCGATGTCGCCGCCGTCCTTGGTGACCTTGACCTCGCCGGTCTTGCCCACGAACTGGGCCTGGAAGTCCGGCTTGCTGGCGTTGGAGCCCAGGCCGGAGGTCTCGCCGGTGCTGGTAATGGAGATGCCGGAGCAGGCCCCGGTATTGTCCACACCCACCATGATAGTCAGGTTGCCGCTGAAGGACGTGGCGGGCTTAACCTCCACCACGTATCCGGCATCGCCGGCCTTGTAGACGGCCTGCACCATAGCGTCGCCGCCGGTGTACTCCACCTCGTCATAGCTGTTGGCGGGGAGCACGGCAGCCATGGCCTCCTGGGTGGTCTTCTCGTTGTTAGCCGCGATAAAGGGGGCGGTCACATAGTTGGTCAGGCCCAGCAGAAGGGCGGTGGCCGCACAGATGGCAAAGAGGACGATCACCAGGGTCGCCATGCCTGGTTCCTTTTTCTTGGTTGCAGTCTCACTCATGGCTTAGCCCTCCTTCCCGGCTTTTTTGGCCGCCTTGGCCGCAGCCTTCATTTCCTTGGTCACTCCGTAGCGGCCGGGCTTGCCCACCTTGTCGATGAGCCACACGCAGCAGTTCATGATCAGGATGGAGTAGCTCACGCCCTCGGGATAGCCGCCGAAATAGCGGATGAACACGGTCAGCAGGCCGCAGCCGATGCCGAAGATGATCTCACCCTTTTTGGTGACGGGGCTGGTGACATAGTCGGTGGCCATGAAGAAGGCACCCAGGAACAGGCCGCCGGTGAAGAGCTGGTAGGTCATCCACACCAGCCGGTCGTTGCCGCCCAGGGGGAACAGGAAGGTGAGCACCGCCACGGTGGCGATGTAGGCCACGGGGATGCGGGCGCGGATGACGCCGCGGACGATCAGATACACGCCGCCCAGCAGCAGGGCCAGGGCGGAGATCTCACCGATACAGCCGCCCACATTGCCCACAAATGTGTCGAGGATGGTGGCATCGGGCAGCAGGCCGCCGTGCATGAAGTCAGCAGACAAGGGGGTTGCGCTGCTGACGATATCCACCCCGGCCATAGTCTTGGTGCCGCCCAGCAGGTCGGCCCAGGCGCCGGTGCCGATGCCGGGGGCCACCCAGGTGGTCATGGCCACGGGGTAGCACAGCATCAGGAAGGCGCGGCCGCCCAGGGCGGGGTTCATGAAGTTCTTACCCAGGCCGCCGAAGAGCTGCTTGACCACCACGATGGCGAAGAAGTCGCCGATGATCAGCATCCAATAGGGCAGGGTGGGGGCGCACACGAAGGCCAGCAGCACGCCGGTGACGGCGGCGGACAGGTCCTTGACGGCGCAGGACTTGTGCATCAGCTTGCGGTAGCCCCACTCGAAGAACTCGCAGGCCAGCACGGAGATGATGGTGGCCACCAAGGCACGGGGGCCGAAGAACACCACGCCCATGACCATGGCAGGTACCAGGGCGATGAGCACGTCCCGCATCAGGTTGGTGGTGTCAATGGGAGAGGCCACGTGGGGGGACGACGCCACCGTGAGTCTCAGCTTCTTTTCCTCGTTCATGCTTTGGCCGCCTCCTTCGCCGCTTTTTCCTTGGCCGCCAGAGCCCGCAGCTCACCCTTGGTCACACGGAAGGACTGGACCAGGTGGAGGCGGGCGGGGCAGATGTAGTTGCAGGAACCGCACTCAATGCAGTCCATGACGTTGAGCGCCTCGGCCTCCTTCCACATGCCCTTCTCGGCGTACAGGTGCATGTAGACCGGAGTCAGGTGCATGGGGCAGACGTTGACGCAGCGGCCGCAGCGCAGGCAGACCTCCTCCTCCACAACGGGGGCGGCCTCCTTCTTGGTCAGGCAGAGCACGGCATTGGTGCCCTTGATGCAGGTGACATCCAGGTTATACTGGGCGATGCCCATCATGGGGCCGCCGGTGAGCACGCGGTCGGGCTCCTCCTTGAAGCCCTTGCCCTCGTCGATGATCTGCTGGAAGGAGGTGCCCAGGGGCACCAGCAGGTTTTTGGGCTCCTTGATGGCGTCGCCGGTGACGGTGAGGATGCGGTGGGTCAGGGGCTTGCCCTCCACCACGGCGTCGTACACGGCAGCGGCGGTCCCCACATTGAACACCGCGCAGCCCACATGGGCGGGCAGCCCGCCGGGAGGCACCTCGCGGCCGGTGACGCGCTGAATGAGCTGCTTTTCCGCGCCCTGGGGGTAGCGGGTGCGCAGAGACTCCACCTGCACGTCGTTCTTGCCGCCCACCAGCGCCTTCAGGTGCTCGATGGCGTCCTCCTTGTTGGCCTCCACACCGATGACGGCGTTCTTCAGGCCGAAGGCCTGCATCAGAATGCGCACGCCGCCGATGACCCGCTCGCCCTGCTCCAGCATCAGCCGGTGGTCAGCGGTTATGTAGGGCTCACACTCGGCGCCGTTCAGGATCAGGGTATCCACCTTGCCGACGCCGGAGCTGATCTTCACGTGGGTGGGGAAGCCGGCGCCGCCCATTCCGGTGATGCCCGCCTCCTTGACAATCTCCACGATCTCCTCGCAGCTCAGCTTGCTGTAGTCGGGATGGGGGGTGAGCACGGAGCCCCAGGTGTCCTGGAAGTCATTCTCGATGACCACCGACATCACCTTTCCGCCGCCCACGTAGGGACGGGGCTCCACCGCCTTGACCACACCGGACACAGACGCGTGAATGGGGGCGCCCAGGCCGGCGATCTCGCCGATCTTCTGGCCCACCTTGACCTGATCGCCCACGGCTACAATGGGCTTACAGGGCGCACCGACATGCATTGCCATGGCGATGACGACCTGCTTGGGAGCGGCGCTCAGGGGCGCAACCTCCTTGTGGCGTGCCAACTCTTTCCGGTCATTGGGGTGCACGCCGCCGTAAAAGCTTTGCTTCATAGGTCCACCTCGCAAATCTGACCCACACACGGGCCATTGTTCTGAGTCGTTTGACCGGTATCTCAAACAGATTTATCATAGCGCAAACGGAGCATCTTGTCCAGTTAAAACGCTCAAATTCCCTTCATTTTTTCTTTTAAACCAATTAGTTTTTTCTCTTTTTCCAGAAATATGGTAACATCCGCAGTACCATTTTTGCAAAAACCATCCGGTTTACTTTTTCGTCAGGATGACAACAGAGCTCCGCTCCGTTCTCCACTTTCGTTGTTTAAAATGGAGAAGTTCAAAAAGTGAAATTAACCCGATTGACAAATGCGGTCCGGAACGGTATGATATCAGGTAATTACATTTTCCGGGCTTGCCCGGAGCGTACAAAGGCGATGACCGGGACAGTACGGGCGGTACATAAGCGCAGAGAGGGAGCGGCTGGTGTAAGCTCCCATGAGGCCGCCCCGAACGCTCGCCCGGGAGCAGCCCTGCTGAACCGCAGGTTAGGCAGGGACGGTTTCCCCTCCGTTAGCGGGGCAATGAGTGCGCGGGCGCGCCCCGCGAAGTTAGGTGGTACCACGGAGTCATGGCGGCTTCGTCCTATGGGACGAGGCCGCCATGCTTGTTTTTATCGTTAAAGGAGGTTGGACGACCCATGAGAATGAAAACCGCCCAGATTTTGATGGAGTGCCTTCTGGAGCAGGGGGTGGACACGGTCTTCGGCTACCCCGGCGGCACGATCCTGAACGTATACGACGAATTTGAGCTCCACGGCTACAAGGACAAAATCCGCCATATCCTCACCGCCCACGAGCAGGGCGCCTCCCACGCCGCCGACGGCTATGCCCGCGCCACCGGAAAGGTGGGGGTGTGCTTCGCCACCTCCGGCCCCGGGGCCACCAACCTGACCACCGGCATCGCCACGGCCTACTACGACTCCTCCCCTGTGGTGTTCATCACCTGCAACGTCAGCGAGAACCTCATCGGCAAGGACTCCTTTCAGGAGGTGGACATCACCGGTATCTCCATGCCCATCACCAAGTGCAACTATCTGGTGAAGGACCCCGGCGCCCTGGCCGACGTGCTGCGGGAGGCCTTCGCCATCGCCCGCTCCGGCCGCCCCGGCCCCGTGCTGGTGGACATCGCCAAGAACGTCACCGCCGCCGAAGCCGACTACGAGCCCCTCCCCCTCGACCAGCACGCCAACCACGGCCGTCTGGGGGCCATGCTCCGCCGGGCCAGCCACGATCTCAAGACCCCCGAGCCCGACGCGGGAGACATTCAGACCCTGCTGGATCTCATTGAGGGGGCCCGGAAGCCCCTGGTGCTGGTGGGCGGCGGGGTCATCCGCTCCAAGGGAGCTGTGCCCCAGTTCCGCACCTTTATGGAGCGGCTCAACGCTCCGGTGGCCTCCACCATCATGGGCGGCGGCGCCTGCCCCGGCAATCACCGGCTGTTCACCGGCATGATCGGTATGCACGGCTCCCACGCCTCCAATCTCGCCTCCGACCAGTGCGATCTGCTCATCGCCGTCGGCTGCCGCTTCTCCGACCGGGTGGCCACCGACCCCGCCACCTTCGCACCCAACGCCAAAATCGTCCACATCGACATCGACCGGGCGGAGATCGACAAGAACGTGCTCACCCACCACCACATCATCGGCGACGCCCGCCGGGTGCTGGAGCTGCTCAACGAGAAGCTCCCCCAGCACGACTACCCGGAGTGGAAGGCGTGGGTGTTCTCCCACCCGGAGGTGCCCCTCAAGAAAGACGATGTTCTCCACCCCCACGAGATTCTGGAGACCATCCAGGCCGTCACCGGCGGGGACGCCATCGTGGCCACCGATGTGGGCCAGCATCAGATGTGGTGCGCCCAGTACTACCACTTCTCCCGCCCCGGCCAGTTCATCACCTCCGGCGGCTTCGGCACCATGGGCTTCGGCCTGGGGGCCGCCATGGGGGCCGCCGTGGGCAATCCGGGCAAGGTGGTGGTGCACTGCACCGGCGACGGCTGCTTCCGCATGAACTGCCACGAGCTCTGCACCGCCGAGCACTACAACATCCCCGTCATCACCGTCATCTTCAACAACCGCACCCTGGGTATGGTGCGCCAGTGGCAGAACCTGATCTACCAGAAGCGGTTCTCCCAGACCGATCTGGACCGCGGCCCCGACTTCGTCAAGCTGGCGGAGGCCTACGGCATCCAGGGGGAGCGGGCCGCCACCCAGCCGGAGTTCGAGGCGGCCTTCCGCCGGGCCGTGGCCGCGGGCCGGCCCTATCTCATCGAGTGCGCCATCGACAAGGACGCCATGGTCCACCCCATGGTCTCCGCCGGCGCTCCGGTCACCGATTTCATCCTGAATTAAAGGAGGGCGTGGATATGAATGAAGCCGTGACCCGCCGCACCCTCTCGGTGCTGGTGGAAAATGCCGCCGGTGTCCTGTCCCAAGTCTCCCGGCTGTTCTCCCGGAAGGGCTATAACATTGAGTCCCTGGCGGTGGGCACTACCGACGACCCAGCCGTCTCCCGCATCACCATCGAGGTGTGGGCCGACAAGCCCATGATTGAGCAGATCATGAACCAGCTGCGCAAGCAGTTCTCCGTCTACTCCGTGCAGGAGCTGCTGCCCGAGCGGTCCATCCGCCGGGAGCTGGTCATGTTCAAGGTGCGGGCCGAGACCCCCGACATCCGCAACGAGATCATCCAGATCGCCAACATCTTCCGGGCCTCGATCATCGACGTGTCCCTCAAGTCCCTCACCCTGGCCCTGATCGGCGACGAGACCAAGGCCGACGCCATGCAGAAGCTGCTGGAGGCCTTCGGCATCCTGGAGCTGGTGCGCACCGGCATGGTGGCCCTCGAACGGGGCGCCTATACCATCGGCGACGAGACCAAGGAACAGACCGAGTTTAATCTGGGCAAGAACTTCCTGTAGCTCCGGCCGGTCTGTTCCTGCGAGCGCAGCGAGCCGCCGCTCTGCGGCGTCCAAGCGTTTCGCGCAGCGAAACCTTGCCGCAGGGGCAATTCACTGCACAGCCGTTGGCGGCTTTGCCGCCCTACGGATGTGGCGTACCCCTTGCGGGTGCTTCCGCCGAGGATGTGAATTCCCGCCCGGAGGGCTCCCAAACGCGCCAGCGCGTTTGGGACATGCAGACCGAGTTCTATCTGGGCAAGAACTTCCTGTAAAGCTCCCGTTTCCCGGTGCGCAGAACATAGGCCCCGGCAAATTCCACAGAGGCCTCTGTGTTTTCATATAAATATGAAGTGTCTCATTTTCCACAGAAAGGGGGAGAGCATGTATGAAGCTGTATGAAACCATGTTCCTGTCAACCAGAGGGAGGGTGTTCCTCTATTAGCCCTCCAGATATGAAGGAGGAAATATGGACCATATTACCCTGCAAAAAGTGGATGAATCCAATTTTCTTGCGTGCTTTTCCCTGAGATTAGAGGCCCAGCAGGAGAAATTCGTATCCCACCCGATCCGTAGTCTGGCCCAGGCGTATGTATACTACAGCCAGTGTACGCCCTTTGCGGTCTGCCGCGCTGGTCAGGTGGTCGGATATCTGATGGTCATCTATGACTATGATGAAGAGGCTTACTTCATCTGGCATCTGATGATTGACGCCCAGCACCAGGGCAGGGGCTGCGGGAGGGCGGCTATGGAGGCGGCGCTTGCCTATATCCGTTCCAAGCCCTTCGGGGCTTCCAACCTCGTCCGGCTGACCGTCAGCCCGGAAAATGCGGCCGCCTGCCATTTGTACCAGACCCTCCACTTCTCTCCCACCGGTCGGGCGGACGGGGATGAGATCGAGCTGGAGCGGGTGCTTGACTGATTTCCGCCCCATGCGGCGGCCTTCCGCTTCTGCGGATTGTATCACAGTTATCATTCTTTTCCCGAAAACTATGCTATCATGAGTTCAAATTCCCCCACCAACAAGAAGAAAAAGGAGTGTATCACCATGGCTAAGATGTACTACGAGAAGGACTGCGAGCTCTCCTACCTGAACGGCAAGAAAATCGCCATCATCGGCTACGGCTCCCAGGGCCACGCCCACGCCCTCAACCTGAAGGACTCCGGGTGCGATGTGTGCGTCGGCCTGCGGGCCGGCTCCAAGAACTGGGCCGAGGCGGAGAAGGCCGGCCTGGCGGTCAAGACTGTGGCCGAGGCCGCCCAGTGGGGCGACATTGTAATGATGCTCATCAACGACGAGGTGCAGGCAGAGGTCTATAAGAATGACATTGCCCCCTACCTGACCGGGGGCAAGGCCCTGGCCTTTGCCCACGGCTTCAACATCCGCTATCAGCAGATCGTTCCCCCCGCCGGCGTGGACGTGTTCATGGCGGCCCCCAAGGGCCCCGGCCACACCGTCCGCTCCACCTATGTCAACGGCAAGGGCGTGCCCTGCCTCGTGGCAGTGGAGCAGAACGCCACCGGCAACGCCTATAAGCTCGCCCTAGCCTACATTGCGGGCATCGGCGGCGCCCGGGCCGGCGTGATGGAGACCACCTTCCACGACGAGACCGAGACCGACCTGTTTGGCGAGCAGACCGTCCTGTGCGGCGGCGTGGTGGATCTGATGCGCTGCGGCTTTGAGGTGCTGGTGGAGGCCGGCTATGAGCCGGAGAACGCCTACTTCGAGTGCATCCACGAGATGAAGCTGATCATCGACCTGATCAACAAGGGCGGCGTGGCGGCCATGAACTACTCCATCTCCGACACCGCTGAGTTCGGTGAGTACGTCTCCGGCCCCCGTGTCATCCCCCACGAGGAGACCAAGGCCCGCATGCGCGCCGTGCTCTCCGACATTCAGGACGGCACCTTCGCCAGCAAGTGGATCGCCGAGAACAAGAACGGCCGCACCTTCTTCAACTCCAAGCGCGCCCAGCTCAAGAAGCACCAGATGGAGCTGGTGGGCGACGAGCTGCGCCGCAACATGATCTGGGGCGGTGATAAAGATCTGGACACTGCCTCCAACTGACCCAGAACCGGGCGCGAGCCCCGCGCAGCGGGTCGCGTCCGGAGAGGAGGCGCAAGGGAGCGCAGCGAGGGATGCCCGCAAGGGTGTCCCGAGCAGAGTGGACTTTGCGCCGACGAGGGGCGGCGACAAGGATCTCGACACCGCCTTCAACTGAACCGGGGCTCCCGCGCAACCCCAGCGTCAGCGGTTTGCGTGGGGAAGCGGAACCTTCCCTTCTCCCCAAAAAGTCCGGCCCGTGCATTTGCACGGGCCGGACTTTTTGTTTCTGATTCAGCGAATGTCTCCGGGAAGCCCCGCCGCGTCCCGCGCGGCATCGTAGTCCCTCTTGTTCACATAGATGATGTACTCGTACTGTGCCCCCGACGACATGCCCATGGTACCGAAGTCGGCCCGGGTACCCGGATTGAGGGCGGAAGGCGAGCTGCGGTCGATCGCCTTCACCGTGTAGTCCAACCCCGCATCCCGCAGGGCGGACAAGATATCGCTCTGTTCCTGCATGGTCAGAACGGTGACCAGCTCGCGGCGGTTCCAAATGGCAAGCATACGTTCCCCTCCTTCTGCTCTTTCCCGGTCAGCCCGAGCGCCCTGTCCTGTAAGTCAGGGTGCTTTTGAATTCAATGCAGAATCCCGTGGAGAAAAATCTTTGTCAGCGTATCTACAATCTCCTCATCCCCGTACTGGGGTTCTACTCCCACCACAATTTTATACTGAATCGCAAACCCAAACAGGGAGCCCACATAGGTCTTAGAGGCCAGATAGGTGTCCACCCCCTCTTGGAGATTGCCGGTATACCTCTTCAGCACCGTCTCTACACAGCGGGCCACATAGCCGATGCCGTTCTTATGATAGATGCTGCTGACCTCCGGGTGCCGCTTGGAGTCCCGGATGATGGCCCGGGTAAAGGCGATACGCTCCGGCGTGTCAAAAACCGCCAGATAGGCCAGCCCTATCTTTTTGATAGCAGCCTCCAAATCATAGCCGTCTATTTCCGGCTGAATGCTCAAAAAATTGAAATAGAACGGTGTCTCCTGCATGACAGCGGAGTAGAGCTCCTCTTTGTCCTTGAAATACTGGTAGAGTGTGGCCTTGGAATAGCCCGACTCCCTGGCCAGCATATCCATAGATACCCCGTCATAGCCGTGTTCCCCAAAAAGGATCAGCGCCGTCTGAAGAATTGAGGTGCGGTTGGCGTTATATGCATCCTGCAACGCCTCTTCTTCCGAAATGTCCAGATTTTCAAACAGATCCTTTTTCCCATTGAAGTGCAGGTAGATGGTGGACGGGGAGATCCCAGCCGCCCGGGCGATACTGTTAATGGTTGTCCCTTTGTAGCCCTCTTTCAGGAAAATACATCTGGCTGTCTCCAAAATCTTTTCCCTGACATCGCTCTCCATGCTTCTCCCCCTCCTTTCAAATTTAACTGTTGATTCTAGTTTATCCTGTTATAAATATCCTGTCAAGCATCACTGTGCCTCCAATTCTGTATTCCGCACAAGTTTCCCGCCAACTTTTTGTCCAAAACATCTATTTTGTTTTTTCTCTGCAGCGATAATATAATAACACTTGACAGTATATTATTATTATGCTACTCTTGCATCGTGTAATAATTATTACCGACTATTTCAATTATATTATTCCTCAAAGGGAGGTCTTTCTTTGATCCGCATTGATCTGGAAAATCACTTTTACGCTCCATGTCTCATTGACGCGCTGGCGCAGCGCAGTCAGCCGCCGTTTTATGACCGCGCCACTGACCAGATTCACTGGACCGAGGATGTCTGTATGCCCCAGGGGGAGCTGCTTCAGCGGCTTCTGGAAGTAGGCGAGCATCGCCTGTCCCTACTGGAGCAGCAGGGGATTACCCATGCGGTGCTGAGCTGTTCCCCCGGCGCCGAGCAGCTTGAGCCCGCCAAGAGCATAGCCGTTTGCCAGGCCACCAATGCCGCGCTGTATGAGCTGACGCGGGCCCATCCCGGCCGTCTGTTCGGCAGCGCCATTCTCCCCGTAAAGGACGTGGCCGCTGCGGAGCGGGAGCTGGAGCGCTGTGTGAAGGAATATGGCTTCGTGTCATGGCACACCCACTCTAATTACGGAAACACCGCACCGGACGATCCCCGCTATCTCCCCCTCTTCCGCAAGGCCGCCGAACTTGGCGTCTACGTCTATCTCCACCCTCAGCTCCCCGAGGGCAGCCGCTACGCAGGCTACGGCTTTACCTTTGCCGGTCCCGGTCTTGGCTTTACGGTGGATACGGTCACCACGCTGCTGCGCATGGTGGTATCCGGCCTGTTCGACGAGATTCCCTCTCTCCGGCTGGTACTGGGACACCTGGGCGAGGGGCTTCCCTTTTTGCTGGACCGTATTGAAAACCGGATCAAATTTCTGCCCAATCCGGCCATTCGCTGCCGCCGCCCGTTGCGCTACTACTTTCAGCACAACATCTGGGTTACTACCAGCGGCAATATGTCGCCGGAGGCTTTCCGCTGTACCCAGGATGTGCTGGGTATGGACCACATTCTCTTTGCAAGCGACTACCCCTATGAGTCCGTGGAGGACATGATGGCCTTTTTGCGAGGGATTCCGCTGGATGAGGCGGACTACGCCAGGCTCTACTATCAAAACGCAGAAGCATTACTGGGAATTTCCCTTTCTTAATTGATTTGGAGGTGTCATCCATGAGGAACAGGAAACATGACGGCAACAAGTCCTCGGTCGTAAACTTCGGTGTGCAGGGCTGGGTCACCATCCTGTACTGTCTGCTGATGTTCTGGCTTTATGCCGGCATGGTGAACAGCGGTTCCAATGTAACCGCCCCGGCTATCGCAGAGAAGTTCGGCATCCTTCCCGGTACCGTACTGAATATGAACACCGTGGCCGGCGTGGTGGGCGTCATCTTCTTTATTGTCGTAGGCCAGATCAACCGGGTGATCGGCGCCCGCATCACCTCCGGCGTGTGCCTAATTGTCGCCGGCCTGGCCTATCTCGGCGTAGGCAATGCCGTCAATCTTGCCATGTATACCGTCTGCATGTGTATTGTGGTGGGCGGCGTCATGTCTGCGGGCTACATCTCCGGCGGGGATCTGGTCACCCAGTGGTTCCCCAAGAAAAAAGGCATCGTCATGGGCTACACCACCATGGGCCACAATCTGGCCTCCGTCGCCTTTGTCCCCCTTATCACACTTCTGGTAGGTCGGCTGGGCATTGGCAACGGTGTAATTCCCATCTCCGTTTGCGCCATCGTGCTTGGCATTCTTGGTCTGCTTCTCGTCCGCAATACTCCGCAGGAGCGCGGCCTCAACCCGGACAATGTGTCCGATGAGGTCTACCGAACCGAGTACTTCCACGGCCATGAGGATCCCACTGGCGGCTGGACCACCGGCAGACTGCTGCGGTGCAAGGAAACCTGGCTGGTGGCCGTCACCACCGGCATGTTCCAAATCTGCTCCCTGGGCGTGGTATCTCAAATGGTGCTGCGCAACATGGAGCTGGGCTTCTCCCGGGAGCAGGCAACCTTTATCCTCAGCCTGGTAGCTCTCATCGGCCTGGTCGGCTCCTTTTTTGTGGGCTATATGGATGAGCGCCTTGGCACCAAAAAGTCCATGCTGTTCTTCGGCATCTGGTACGCCCTCTCCCTGCTGGCCAACGCCACCGAGAACACCGTTCTGGTCTATGTCTCCATCTTTATGATCGGCATGTCCATTGGTGGCTCCGCCAACTTCACCACCTCCCTTACCACCTCCGTGTTTGGCCGTCAGGGATTCAGCAAGGTAAATTCCGTCGTTTTCCCCATCCAAGGCGCGGTGTCCGCCCTCTCCTTCGTGGTCAACGGCGTAGTCTCCAACATCACCGGCGGCAACCTGCGCTACACCTATCTCATTTTTGCCGGCGTATCCGTAGTCTCCGCGCTCATTGTACTGCTAGTGGATGAACACCGCTTCAACAAGGACTGGCAGCAGGGACAGAACGCCCGCTCCGCCTCTTGATGAGTCCAATAAAAAAGATCGCCTGCCCCGGCCGGGGCAGGCGATCACAGTTTTTGGGGTCATTCCACGCTTTTCAGCAGCTCCTCCGCCGAAACTCCGAAGAGCTTGGCCAGGGCCAGCAGGTTGGAGGTGCTGGGATCGGCGGTGCCGCTCTCCCACTTGCTCACCGCCTGACGGCTCACGCCCAGGGACTCCGCCACGAACTCCTGGGTCATCTTGCAGCGGGTGCGGTGATACCGGATGGCCTCCCCCAGGCTCCTGGCCATCTCCGCCTTCTCCTGCCGGACGGGACCGGATTTCAGGTACTTCCGCAGAGCCTTAATGAGCAGAACCGCCAGATAAATCACCAGGGCCAGGATGCCCGCCCAGATCACCAGCCCCAGTAAAAGTGGGATTGTCGTCGCGAAACTCATATCAAACACTCCTTTCCAGATGGCCCCATTTTAGCCTGTTTGGGCGGTTGCCTCCACCAATTATGGCGCAACTTTTGGTTGCTCTTCCCGCTCCTCCCGCTCCCGCGCGGCCCGCTGGGCCAGGATTTTGGGGAAGAAGTGGAGGAACAGGCAGGTGGTCACCGTGGCGGCCACCGCGTCGGCGATAGGCTCGGAGAGGAAGGTGGCCTCCGGGGAGACTAGGGCGGGCAGCAGGAGCAGACCCGCCAGGAACACGCACTTGCGGAAGATGGAGCAGAACAGGGCCAGCCGCACATGGCCCAGGGCGGTGGTCTCGTCCACCAGGGGATACTGGATCGCCAGGGGGATGATCATGGCGGTGAATACCTTAATGTAGCGTACCGACCGCGCCGCCACCTCCGGGTTCTGGGTAAACAGGCCCACAAACACCGGGGACAGGGTGTGGGTCACCACCGTCATGAGCACACAGAAGGTCACGCACAGGGCCACGATGGACTGGATGGCCCTCTTGATGCGCTCCAGGTTGGCCGCGCCGTAGTTGAAGCTGACCACCGGCTGGCTGCCCAGGGTAAGGCCGCCCATGGGCATGGTGATGAGGAGCAGATAGCTCTGCACGATGGTGGCGCAGGTCACCAGGGTATCCCCCAGCTCCGGCCCGCCGTAGCGCTGGAGCACAGTGTTCAGCACGATCAGCAGGATGCTGTCCGTGGCGATGATGAGGAAGGGGGACAGGCCGAAGGCCAGCACCCGCCGCATGATGCGCCAGGAGAAGCCGCCCCACCGCAGGCGCACCGGCATCCGTTTCCGCCGCAGGGAGAGGAGCACAAAGGCGCAGGAGGCCATCTGGGAGAGCACGGTGGCCAGGGCGGCCCCGGCCACGTCCAGATGGAAGCCGAAGATGAAAATGGGGTCCAGGATGATGTTGAGCACCGCCCCCAGCATCACCGTGGCCATGCCCAGGCCGGAAAAGCCCTGGGCGATCAAAAAGCTGTTCATGCCGGTGGCCATGAGGGCAAAGAAGGTGCCCGCGGTGTAGATGGTCAGGTAGGTGTTGGCGTAACCGAAGGTGGCGTCGCTGGCGCCGAACCACATGAGCAGATGCTCCTTCAGCAGGAGGAACAGAGTGGTCAGCACGCCGGACAGTATCAGCAGCATCAGGAAGCTGTTGGACAGCACCCGCCCGGCCTCCCTGTCCCTCCCCTCCCCCATACGCATGGCCATGATGGGGGAGCCGCCCAGGCCCACCAGGGAGGCGAAGGAGGACAGCAGGGTGACGATGGGGCCGCACACCCCCACCCCCGCCAGGGCCAGATCGCCGATACCCTGGATGTTGCCGATGTAGATGCGGTCTACAATGCTGTATAGGACGCTGACTAGCTGAGCCAGCATCGTGGGGATGGCCAGCCGGCACACCAGCCGGAAGACCGGATCACGCCCCAGATCGTTGGTCTTTCTCACGGTTTTTCCTCCCTTTTTGAAACACACTGGGGCATTATACCTCTTTTTCCGTCCCCCGTAAAGGCCCTTTGGCTTTTTAGCACTCTTAAACGCAGAGTGCTAACATTTACAATTTAGACATATTTACATGTATATTTGTTCATAAACTCGGCCTATACTTTGTCTCAGAAAATGAGTTGAGGGGCCGGAAAGGCCCCTGGAAAGAGGATGATTGGAATGGAACAAAGGAAGTTTTAGCACATCAATGTTCCCATTGCTAAATCACATTTCCGAAAAAAGGAGCGATTTTTATGTTTGGCATGCTTCCCTTTGAGCGCAGCGACGACAACCTGTTTGATACCTTTGATAACTTTACCCGCAACTTCTTCCGCGGCAGCAACGCCAGCCTGCCCGCCTTCCGCACCGACATTCGGGACGCCGGAGACAAGTTTGTCTTAGAAGCCGAGCTGCCCGGGTTCGACAAGGGCGACATCAAGCTGGATGTGAAGGACGGTATCCTCACTATTACCGCCGAGCACAGCGAGAACCAGGAGCAGAAGGACGCCAAGGGTGCCTACATCCGCCGGGAGCGCCGGTACGGCTCCTTCAGCCGTTCCTTTGATATCACCGGCATCGATGAGGGCTCCATTACCGCCGCTTACAACAACGGCATTCTGGAGCTGAACCTGCCCAAGGCCGTCCCCGTGGTTCCTGAGAGCCGCCGGATTGCCATTGATTGACCTGGATATCCGGGAGCCGGTCAGCCTTGGCTGACCGGCTCCTTCCCGTTTTCTGTTCCCTCCCAGCGCTCGCAGCCGAAGTCCGGCTCCGGGTGCCGCCGCCAGGGGTGAATACAATGACCGTACCAGAGAGGGTAATAATTCCCCTGCTCCGTGCGGACGTAGTGCTGGCGGTAATGAACGCAGGTCCCGCAGACCCGCTTTTCCACCATGTACTTCCGGGGCAATGACATAAAATCACCTCATATTGTTATATTACTATCATTCGATAGTATAGTCAATACTATTATCCGGTAGTAAGATACAATAGCGCCGAGGTGAATAACATGTATCTTCCCCGGCTGCGCGATTTGCGCGAGGATCACGATATGACCCAGGCGCAGATCGCTGCGATTCTTGGAATCGACCAAAGAGTTTACAGTATTTATGAAACCGGGAAACGGGATATACCCCTGCCCCATCTGGTAACATTAGCTGACTATTATAAAGTCTCCACAGATTACCTGTTGGGTCGGGAGAAATCCTGATTCTCCTTATAAAAGGAGCGTGACGCAATATGAACGCGCAGAAATATACCCAGAAATCCCTGGAGGCGGTGCAGAACGCCCAGTCCATCGCCACCGAGTACGGCAACCAGCAGATTGAGCAGCCCCACCTGCTGCTGGCCCTGCTGCTGGACGAGGGTGGGCTGATTCCCCAGCTGCTGGGGAACATGGGCCTCACCGTCCCCTCCTTCACCGCCGCCGCCAAGGCGGAGGTGGAGAAGCTGCCCCGTGTGTCCGGCTCCGGCCGGGAGCAGGGCAAGATCTATGTGGCCCAGGACGTGGACAAGTGCCTCAACACCGCCGAGAGCATCGCCGCGTCCATGAAGGACGAGTATGTGTCGGTGGAGCACCTGCTGCTGGCCCTGCTGGACACGGCCAACCGGGAGCTGAAGGAGCTGTTCCGCACCTACAACGTACAGAAGGAGGGCGTGCTCCAGGCCCTGACCAACGTGCGGGGCAACCAGCGTGTGACCTCCGACAACCCGGAGGAGACCTACAACGCCCTGAAGAAGTACGGCTCCGACCTGGTGGAGCGGGCCAGGGCCAACAAGCTGGATCCGGTCATCGGCCGGGACGACGAAATCCGCAACGTCATCCGTATCCTGAGCCGCAAGAGCAAGAACAACCCGGTGCTCATCGGCGAGCCCGGCGTGGGCAAGACCGCCATCGCCGAGGGGCTGGCCCAGCGGATCGTCAAGGGGGACGTACCCGCCTCCCTGAAGGACAAGACCATCTTCGCCCTGGACATGGGTTCCCTGATCGCCGGGGCCAAGTACCGCGGCGAGTTTGAGGAGCGGCTGAAGGCCGTTCTCAACGAGGTCAAAAAGTCCGAGGGCCGCATCATCCTCTTTATCGATGAGCTGCACACCATCGTGGGCGCGGGCAAGACCGAGGGCGCCATGGACGCGGGCAACCTGCTCAAGCCCCTGCTGGCCCGGGGCGAGCTGCACTGCATCGGCGCCACCACCCTCAACGAGTACCGCCAGTATATCGAGAAGGACGCCGCCCTGGAGCGGCGCTTCCAGCCCGTCATGGTCTCCGAGCCCACGGTGGAGGACACCATCGCCATCCTCCGCGGCCTGAAGGAGCGGTACGAGGTGTACCACGGCGTCAAGATCCAGGACGGCGCCATCATCGCCGCCGCCACCCTGTCCAACCGCTATATCACCGACCGCTTCCTCCCCGACAAGGCCATCGACCTCATCGACGAGGCCTGCGCCATGATCCGCACCGAGATCGACTCCATGCCCACCGAGCTGGACGTCATCCAGCGGAAGATCATCCAGCACGAGATTGAGGAGGCCGCCCTCAAGAAGGAGGACGACGCCCTGTCCAGGGAGCATCTGGCCGAGATCCAGAAGGAGCTGGCCGAGATGCGGGACGAGTTCAACGCCAAGAAGGCCCAGTGGGAAAACGAGAAGAACGCCATCGGCAAGGTGCAGAAGCTCCGGGAGGAGCTGGAGAGCGCCAACGCCGAGCTGGAGGCCGCCCAGCGGCAGTACGATCTGAACCGCGCCGCCGAGCTCCAGTACGGCCGCATCCCCGAGCTGCGGAAACAGCTGGAGGCCGAGGAGGCCATCGCCAACGAGGGCAGGGCCCGTTCCCTGCTGCGGGACAAGGTCACCGAGGAGGAGATCGCCCGCATCATCGAGCGCTGGACGGGCATCCCCGTGGCCAAGCTGATGGAGGGGGAGCGGGAAAAGCTGCTCCACCTGGAGGACATCCTCCACCAGCGGGTGGTGGGCCAGGACGAGGCTGTGCGCCTGGTGAGCGAGGCTATTCTCCGCTCCCGGGCGGGCATCGCCGATCCCGACCGTCCCATCGGCTCCTTCCTGTTCCTGGGCCCCACCGGCGTGGGCAAGACCGAGCTGGCCAAGGCCCTGGCCGAGGCCCTGTTCGACAGCGAGAAGAATCTGGTGCGCATCGATATGAGCGAGTATATGGAGAAGTTCTCCGTCTCCCGCCTCATCGGCGCGCCTCCCGGATACGTGGGCTATGAGGAGGGCGGCCAGCTCACCGAGGCCGTCCGCCGCCACCCCTACTCCGTGGTGCTCTTCGACGAGGTGGAGAAGGCCCACCCCGACGTGTTCAACATATTACTCCAGGTATTGGACGACGGCCGGATTACCGACAGTCAAGGCCGAACCGTGGATTTCAAGAACACCATTATCATCCTCACCTCCAACCTGGGGTCCCAGTATCTGCTGGACGGCATCGATGAGAAGGGCGACATCACCGCCGAGGCGAAAAATGCCGTCAACGATCTGCTGCACCACTCCTTCCGGCCCGAGTTCCTCAACCGGCTGGACGAGATTGTGTTCTACAAGCCCCTCACCAAGGACAACATCACCCACATCATCGATCTGCTGGTGGCTGAGCTCAACCGCCGCCTGGAGGATAAACAGCTCAAGGTGGTTCTCACCCCGGCGGCCAAGCAGCACATCATCGACAGCGCCTACGACCCGGCCTTCGGCGCCCGTCCCCTGCGCCGCTTCGTGCAGCACAGCGTGGAGACCCTCATCAGCCGGAAGATCATCGCCGACGAGGTGCAGGGCGGCGACACCCTCACCGTGGACTGCCGGGATGGCGAGCTGACGGTGGAAAGCAAGAGCGTCCTCACCGGCGAGGTGGTCAATCCGTAAACAGACAGCCCCGGCCGCATTGCGCCCGGGGCTGTTTCGTTCCCTTTCGCCGGCTAGACCGCCCGCCCGGCGGCCAGCATCTCCTTACAGGCCCGAATGTCCGCCTCGCCCAGTGGGGTGAAGCGGCCCAGGGCGGAGGCGTAGTAGGCCACCTGGGCCGCCTCCTCCACATAGGCGGCGGCGGTCATGGCCGCGGGCAGGTCCCGGCCGCAGCAGAGGCTGCCGTGATTGCGCAGCAGCACGGCCAGCCCGTCCGTCCCCAAGGCGGCGGCCACTGAGGCGGCCAGCGCCCGGGAGCCGGGCACCGCGAAGGGCACCACCCGGATGGGGGCGAACTCCGCCTGGGGCGGCGTGGAGGGGGGCAGCTCATCCACCGCCATGGCCATCACGGTGCAGAACAGGGCGTGGTTATGCACCACCGCCCCCACGTCGGGGCGGGCGCGGTAAACCGCCGTGTGCATGGGGGTCTCAGAGGAGGGCGCGTAGGGCCCATCCACCCACTCCCCGTCCAGGGTGACAATGGCGATGTCTCCCGGCTCCATAGTGTCATAGGGCCGCCCGCTGGGGGTGATGGCGGCCACCCCCGCCTCCCGGTCCCGCACGGAGATATTGCCTGATGTCCCGTGGATCAGCCCCTGAGCGCTGGCCTGCCGGATGGCGGTGAGCACCTGCCGCCGGATGTCCTCATACTTCATGAAAGCGTCCCCTTCTCTCTGTGGTATTTGCCCTATTATAGCACAAAAAACGGTCTGAGTCATCCGACTCAGACCGTTTGCGCCTGCATATGGGAAAGGCGGACCGCCCGGCGGGCCTGGAGCTCCCGGACCGCCGGCTCCTCCAGCATCAGCCGTTTCCCATTTTCCAGGGCCACCACCCGGCCCTCCACCCGGGAGACCTTGTCGGTGTTCAAAATCAGGCCGCCCGGGCAGATCAGAAACTGGGGCTCGCCGTCCAGCAGCAGGGCCATGGCCTGAAAGCCCAGCCGGGCCCGGACGCGGTCGTAGGCGGTGTAGAGCAGCAGGGTCTGCTTCTGCGCCTGAATGTAGTGGATATCATCGGTACGGAGCGGGTGCTTAATGGGCAGAATGGCATCCCGCGCGTGGCGGGGAGCCAGCGCGAAATAGTCCGTCATGACGGTGTTCATGCCGCTCACCCGCCGCCACTCCACGGCGCCGAAGGTGTCGGCCGCGGTCAGCACCTTGGCCCGCAGGGCCTGTCCCTCCTCCAGATAGGCCCAGAGGGTCTCCCCCTCTCCGCGGATGCGCCGCAGCTCCTCCGCCGCCCTCCACTGGCGCTCGCCGCCGCGGAGGCAGACTAATTGATATCCACCGCTCTGCGCCGCCATGGCGAACTCCTCCAGGCAGTCGAAGCAGTCGGTCACCACGGCGACCTTCCAGCGCACCGCATAGGAAAACATCTGCTCCCGGAGCTACTGCCGGTCCTTCTCCTGTGGTGCGATCAAGGCAATTCTGATGATGTTCACCCTCTCTCTGCGCCGCAGAAAGCCCCCCTGAACCAATCCGGGTCAAGGTTCAGGGGGGCTTTTGAGCGATTAGTCTACGCCGCCGATCAGGCCGAGGGCCTCGGCGATATCCAGGTTGACGCCCAGAACGTTCACCGTCTCCTCACCGAAGATGCCCAGCACCTTGCCGGTGGTGTTGTCCGCCACGAACTGCTCCAGCTGCTCCTCGGTCAGGCCCGTGTTCTCCGCCAGCTGCGGAATCTGCACAGCCGCAGAGGCAGGGCTGATGTGGGGATCCAGGCCGGAACCGGAGGCCGTCACCAGGTCGGTGGGGATGTCCTCCACCGTCAGGTCGGGATGCTCCGCCAGGAATTCGTCGATGTCGCCCTGCACGCGCTCCGCCAGAGCGGGGTTGGACGCGCCGTAGTTGTTGGAGCCGGAGGCCACGCCGGCGTACTCGCTGCCGTCGTTGTAGAACTTGTTGCCCTCCTCATCCACCGTATAGGTGTTGTACTGGTAGGCGGAGGGGCGGCAGCGCATGAAGCGGGGGTCAGTGAAATCCTGGCCCACGTTCTTGGCGCCCACAGCCTGGCCGTCCACATAGATGATGCTGCCGTTGGCCTGGCTGGGGAAGAGCGCCTGGCTCATAAGCGTCATGACAACCGGGTAGATCAGGCCGCAGATCAGCAGCAGTACCAGGGTCACCAGAACCGGCGCCCTGAGAGATTTGATCACTTTCATGTTCGGTTTCCTCCTGTTACATTGCCATGCCGAGGCCGAGCATCGTCAGCAGGGGCGCGATGATCAGGTCGATCACTTTGATGCCGATGAAGGGGACGATGACGCCGCCCAGGCCGTAGATGAGCATGTTGCGGGTCAGCATCTTGCTGGCGCTCATGGGCTTGTACTTGACGCCGCGCATGGCCAGCGGGATCAGGCAGGGGATGATGATGGCGTTGAAGATCAGAGCGGACAGAATGGCGCTGGTGGGAGAGGCCAGCTTCATGATGTTCAGCACCTGCATCTGGGGAATCACCATCATAAACATGGCGGGGATGATGGCGAAGTACTTGGCGATGTCGTTGGCGATGGAGAAGGTGGTCAGGGAGCCGCGGGTGATGAGCAGCTGCTTGCCGATCTCCACGACCTCGAGGATCTTGGTGGGGTCGGAGTCCAGATCCACCATGTTGGCCGCCTCCTTGGCGGCGGTGGTGCCGGAGTTCATGGCCAGGCCCACGTCAGCCTGGGCCAGGGCGGGGGCGTCGTTGGTGCCGTCGCCGGTCATGGCGACGATCTTGCCCTGAGCCTGCTCCTCCTTGATGACCTTGATCTTATCCTCGGGGCGGCACTCGGCGATGAAGCCGTCCACGCCGGCCTCCTGGGCGATGGTCGCCGCGGTCAGCGGGTTGTCGCCGGTGCACATGATGGTCTTGATACCGATGGCGCGCAGGCGGGCGAAGCGCTCCACCAGGCCGTCCTTCACGATATCCTTCAGGTAGATGACGCCCAGCACACGCTTGCCCACGCAGACGGTGAGGGGGGTGCCGCCCTGCTTGGACACCTGGTCGGTGTGGCCCTGCAGATCGGCGGGCACGGCGCCGCCCAGGCCCTTGACGTACTCCACAATGGCGTCGCTGGCGCCCTTGCGGATGGAGGTGCCGTCAGGCAGATCCACGCCGCTCATGCGGGTCTTGGCGGTGAACTCGATGAACTCGGCGCCCTTCAGGCTGCTCTCGTCCACCACGACGCCCCGCTCCTTGGCCAGGGCAACCACGCTCTTGCCCTCGGGGGTGGCGTCGCTCAGGGAGGAGAGGGCCGCATACTTGGTGAGCTCCTCCACGCTGACGCCGCTGACGGGGATGAAGTCGGCGGCCATGCGGTTGCCGTAAGTAATGGTGCCGGTCTTGTCGAGGATCATGGTGTCCACGTCGCCGCAGGCCTCGACGGCCTTACCGCTCATGGCGATGACATTGAAGCGGGTGACGCGGTCCATGCCGGCGATGCCGATGGCGGAGAGCAGCGCGCCAATGGTGGTGGGGATCAGACACACCGCCAGGGCGATCAGGGTGGACACGGGCAGGGTGACGCCGCTGTAGCGGCCGATGGGGTACAGGGTGACGATGACGATCATGAAGATGATGGTCAGGGCCACCAGCAGGATCTGCAGGGCGATCTCGTTGGGGGTCTTCTTGCGGGAGGCGCCCTCCACCAGTGCGATCATCTTGTCCAGGAAGGACTCGCCGGGGTTGGAGGTGATGCGGATCTTCAGCCAGTCGGACACCACGGTGGTGCCGCCGGTGACGGAGGCGAAGTCGCCGCCGGACTCACGGAGCACGGGGGCGGACTCGCCGGTGATGGCGGACTCATCCACGCTGGCGGTGCCCTCGATGACCTCGCCGTCGTTGGGGATGATCTCGCCGGCGCTGACCATGACTACGTCGCCCTTCTTCAGCTCGCTGGAGGAGACGACAGTCTCCGTGCCGTCGGCCTTGAGCAGACGGGCCTTGGTGTCCTTCTGGGTCTTCTTCAGGCTCTCGGCCTGGGCCTTGCCGCGGCCCTCAGCCACCGCCTCGGCGAAGTTGGCGAAGAGGACGGTGACAAAGAGGATGACGCAGACAAAGATGTTGTACAGGCGGACATTGTTGATGCCGTCGGTGGGCCCGAAGAGCTCGGGGAAGATGGAGAGCAGCAGAGCGATGACAAAGCCGATCTCAACCACAAACATGACCGGATTGTGCATCATATATTTGGGGTTCAGCTTGGTGAACGCCCCGATAACAGAGCACTTGAAGATGTCCTTTGTTACGAATTTGGTCCGATGCTTATCTTTCATAGGGAATCCGTAATCCTCCTTTAAACCGGCAGCCAGATGGACAGATGCTCAGCGATGGGGCCGAGAGCCAGGGCCGGGAAGAACGTCAGCGCCGCAAAGATGTAGACCACGAAGGCCACGATGACGCCGAAGCCGATGTTGTTGGTCTTCAGGGTGCCGATGGACTCGTTCATGCGCTTCTTGCACAGCAGAGACCAGGCGATGGCCAACTGGAGCACGATGGCCAGGTAGCGGCCGAAGAACATGGCCAGGCCGGCGGTGATGTTCCAGAAGTAGGTGTTGTCGGCCAGGCCCTCAAAGCCAGAGCCGTTGTTGGCGGCGGAAGAAGAGTACTCGTACAGTACCTGGCTCAGGCCATGGAAGCCGGGGTTGGTGATACCGGCGCGGCCGGCCTCGGTGCCGACGGCCAGGGCGGAGAAGCCCAGGATCAGCAGGGGGTGGATGATGAGGACCAGCACGGCCATCTTCATCTCGCGGCCCTCCACCTTCTTGCCCAGGTACTCGGGGGTACGGCCGATCATCAGGCCGCACAGGAACACGCCCAGCATGACGTACATGATCATGTTCATCAGGCCCACGCCCTTGCCGCCGAACACGCAGTTGAGCATCATGTGCAGCAGGGGCACCATGCCGCCCAGGGGTGTCAGGGTGTCGTGCATGTTGTTGACGGTACCGGTGGTGAAGGATGTAGTGACGGTGGTGAACAGGGCGGACTGGGCGATGCCGAAGCGGACCTCCTTGCCCTCCATGCTGCCCATGGACTGGCTCAGGCCAATCTCCGCCAGCTTGGGGTTGCCCGCCAGCTCGGAGAAGTAGCACACGGCCAGGCCGATGAGGAAGATGATGCCCATGGCCACGAACACGGTGCGGCCCTCGCCGCCGAAGATGGGCTGGCGGTCGGTCAGGCGGCGGCCCACGACGGGGTGCGCCTCATCAGTCAGCTTCTTGCGGTTGTGGTACATCAGGCCGAACATGATCACGCAGGCGCCGGGCAGGATCATCATGCTCAGCAGCTCGGTAATGTCGGAGATGATGGTGGGGTTCTCCAGCGGGGTGGTGGAGTTGGCGCCCAGGAAGCCGCCGCCGTTGGTGCCCAGGTGCTTGATGGAGACCAGGGAGGCGATGGGGCCCATGGCGATGTCCTGCTGGGTGCCCTCGATGGTGGTCACCGTCTGGTTGGCCATGAAATTCTGGGGAGCGCCCTGCCACACCAGGATCAGTGTCACGATAATGGAGAAGGGGATCAGGATGCGGGTGGTGATGCGCACCAGATCCACATAGAAGTTGCCCAGGTTGTTCTTGCTGGTGCCCGTCAGGCCGCGGCAGAAAGCCACGCAGGCGGCGTAGCCGGTGGAGGCGGAGACGAACATCATGAAGATGATGACCAGCATCTGGGAGAGGTAGCTCAGCCCACTCTCACCGGAGTAGTGCTGCAGGTTGGTGTTGGTCATGAAGGAGATAATGGTGTTGAAGGAGAGGGTGGGCTCCATGGCGCCGATGCCGTTGGGGTTGAAGACCGGCAGGAACTGGATGCGCAGGATCAGGTAGCCGATAAACACCATGACGGCGTTGGTAAGTACCAGAGCCAAGGCGTATTTCTTCCAGCCCATGCCCTCATTCTGATTGATACCGCAGATGCGGTAGATTCCATTGTCGATGCGGTTGAACACGGGGTCGCAAAACGTATGTTGACCAGTGGCGATGTGGAACATATAGCGGCCGATCGGGATGATCAGCAGCACGAAAATCACCAGGGTCAGAATGATTTGCAGCATTGCAAAATTCCTCCTCTGTGCCTCAGAACTTTTCCGGGTTGGCCAGGGCGTACACCAGATAGCACGCCAGCGCGATAATGACGATACCCAAAGCAATCATAACTAGCACTTCCTCTTTTCTAGCAAAACAGTCTTATTTGTCCATCTGGCGGTCGCACCAGTCGGCCAACAGTTTCACCAGGACAAAGCTCACGACCAGAGTGGCTATCATAGCGAGATCCATTACGTCCATCTTGTTTCCCTCCTTGTGTCCGTCTCCGCGTGCTCTCCACCGCCGGAGCGGTGCCGGTCGTCTCCCGCGGTCCGGACCTGACGCGCTGATTCCCAACCGCCGGGCCGCAGAACCCCGCCTCTGCCTCCAGCGATTGCACGTATGAGTTTTACCACGTTCCGGAAAGAAATCAAGAGCTTTTTCACAATCTTAATTCAGCCTTAACACATCCGCATGTTCCCTTATCCTTTCTTTTTGTTGTGGTAATATTTGTATTTTTAGCTTTGTGGGATTCTTATGGATTCTTAACGCCCTCCACTCTCCTCTTGCACCTTCCTAATCCCTTTCGCGCTATACTGATTCTGTAAAGAGAGTATTCAGCGCACTGTGACACACCGCTGCAGAGAGGAGTCCTTCTGATGTATGCCTATCCAGTCCACCCGTCTGTCCCCGCCCCCCGCACCGCAGCCCGAGCCAGTTGGAAATCGGCCGTCAGCGGCTGCCTCGCCCGGGGGCTGAAGGCCCACCCCATTGTGACCGGCACGGCGGTACTTGCCCTGAGCGGCGCTGTTCTTGTGGGCGGCGTAACTCTGGCGGTTCTCGCCGTCAATCTGCCGCTCTATCTGGCCGCCCTCCTGCTGTGAGACTTACGGCCAGAGCTCAAAAAAGGGGCCATCACCGGAGTGATGGCCCCTTTTTTGGTTCCATGTCTGCGTCTATACGGCGGTTGGCAGCTCCGGCCGGTTTTCCCCTGCCCCACGCTGCCACAGGCTTGCCTGTCCGTCTGCCTCCATACAAAGTTTGGGAGCGGCCCCTGCCTCGGAGCCGCTCCCGCGGGGTGAGCCCTATCCATATATCAAGTCAGAACGACTTTTTTCCACTGCATAGCATCTGCATGGAGAAAAGCGCCTATCATTCGGCGTGCCGGTGCGGGATGGGCTGTGCTGGCAGACACAGCCCATGCCTGCGCCAAATCACAAAGAGAGGTGGTCTCTGGATCCACAAAACAAAAAAGCTGTACCTCCACGAGTACAGCAAACAAACCTTATGATACCTGTCTCAATCATAAGCAACTGCACCCTCCCTGGACCGGGGAGGCTTCCTGTGCGTCATATACAGGCAGGTATTCTGACTCAGGCATCCAGCGCGGTTCTCGCCTTCCCAGGGCACAGCCCCAGTGACCTATAAGAACCGCTCCACCAATACAGCAACGGCATTGTGCGGGATTCACACCCGCTTCCCTTTTCAGCGTCTCCGGGAGGAGGCGCACCTGTATACCATTCAGTATTCCATTGTATAGGTAGATTATAGTCCCTCTTTCTTCCCATGTCAAGCCATTTCCCTCCTTTGCCCGCTGGTGCGGGCAAAGGAGGGACGGCCTGACACCGCCATGCCCTTACTGCCAGTCGGCAGGATAGACAAAGTAGGCGTAGCGGGTCCGGTTGGGGGTCTGGAAGTGAATGTGGCTTCCCTTGGGGATGTAGATGATATCGCCGGGGCCTCCGGACACCACACGGCCGTCGATCTCGATCTCCAGCGTGCCGTCCAGAACCAGGTCGTACTCATCATAGGTCAGGGTCCACTCGAAGCTGGTGTGATCCAGCTCCATGATGCCGCACCCCATACGGGGGGCTTCCTCCAGCGTGACCACGTCCTTGAGCTTGACGCCGTCCTGCTGGAAGGGCTCGCACTTGACGGTGCTGGTCTTGATGCCGATGATCCCGCTGGGATCGATGTGCTTTTCAAACTCGGGCTTGCTGCCCTTGCCCGCGGACTCCTCCAAAACCTTGGTGACAATCTCGCGGATGAGCTCTTCGCTTACATTCATGATAGATTCCTTGCCTTTCCGGTATTGGCCTTACTCGATTACTTGGAAATGGTCTGGATCTTGGAGAGCAGCTTGGGGGCCAGGAGGTTGGCCACAATCAGGGCGGTGACACCGGCCACCAGCTTACCAGCGATCATGGGGAAGATCATCTGGGCATCGTTGCCGGCGGCAAAGCCCAGGTGGTCGCCGAACACGAAGGCGGCGGATACGGCGAAGGCCACGTTCAGGATCTTGCCCTTGGGGTTCATCTCGCCCATGATGTTGAACATGGCGATGTTGTTGGCCAGGGTAGCCACCAGACCGGCGGAGCCCTTGTCATTCATGCCCAGGGCACCGCCCAGCTTGGACAGGGCGCCGCCGAAGGTACGGGTGATCCACTCCACCATGGGGAAGGCGCCGATCAGAACAATGCCGATCTGGCCGCAGACCAGCAGGCCGTTGTTCAGCGGGGTCATGCCCAGGTCGGGATCCACCGTGGACATCACGTCGAACACGGGGAACATGATGCCGGTGATCTGCTGGAACACGGCGATGGCGGTCAGGACAGTGATCACCACGGTGACGCCGGTGCCGAACTTGTTGAAGCCGTTGATCATGGGGCCGGGGGCGAACCACAGGCCGATGACGATCAGGGCGGCGATGACGATGACGGGCACCAGATTAATCAGGATGCGGCCGATGTCCATCTTATAGGGGGTCATGTTCATGACCAGGCCGCCCACGATGCAGCCGATGGGGATGGTGATCATACCGGCCAGGACGCCGGCGCCCAGGTAGGGGCGGTCTTCCTTCTTGATGATGCCCAGGGCCACAGGGATGGTAAACACGATGGTGGGGCCCATCATGGTGCCCAGGATCAGGCCGGCGAAGTTACCGATGGAGGGGTCGCTGGCCAGCTCCATGGCCAGAGGGTAGCCGCCCATGTCGCAGGCCAGGATGGTGGTGGCGAACATAGAGGCATCGGCGCCGATGGCGGTGTAGATGGGGGAGATGATGGGGCCCAGCACCATGGACAGCACGGGGGCCGCCGCATACACGCCGGCCATGGCGATGGCCAGGCCGCCGATGGCGTTGAAGCCGTCCTCAAACTTCTCGCCGTAGCCCAGCTTATTGCCGCGGATACGGTCAATGGCGCCCACAATCATGAAGATCATCATGATCAGCATGATGACGGAGTTGATGTTCAGTCCGGAAACCCAGGCTTTGATACTCTCAGTAAAAATACTGGGATCAGCAGCTGCGATCAGTTCGCTAAAATCCATTACTTACACTCCTTCTCTAACTCTCAAAACAGTTTGGGGGTTGAAGGTCTCTCTTCTCTTTGCGCTTACAGCAGGGACTGGAATACCTGCTGCGCGGGGCGCGGGATGACGGAGGTGCCCACCAGCAGCTCCGCGTCACGGGACGCGGCGGCCACGGCTTCACGCACCGCCCCCACATCCCCGGTCAGGGTGACAAAGCCCTTGCCGCCGATGGCGTATCCAATGCGCACCTCGATCAGGGTCACGTTGGCTGCCTTGGCGGCCACATCGGCGGCCGTAATGGCCGAGGCGATGGAATAGAACTCCAGCACGCCCACCGCGCCGCCTGCGGGGGGCTGGGTGGTCATGCTGATGGCCGGAATCAGTTGGGGATGGGCGTTGGGGAGCAGCAGCGTGTTGACCACGCTCTCGCCGCCCTGGCGGATGCCCTCGGCCATGGAGGCCTTAACATCGCCGGTATCGCCCGCAATGATGATGATATACTTGCCGGGACACACGGTAGAGGAACGGATGAGCTCCACCTGGGCTGCCTTTACCATAAAATCACTGGTCTCAATGCCCCGGGCAATACTGGTCAGCTCGACCATGCCGATGGCGTTTGCCATACCGTTCATACCTCCTTCCGGCAGAGCCTGGCGCCCGCCGGAGTGATTTCTGTCACCACGCCGTCGATGCTGGCGTGGATGTTGGCGCTCAGGCCGTCCGGGGCGGCCTGAGCCAGAAGCTCTCCCTTTGCCACCGGGTCGCCCACGGCCTTGACAGGCACGGCAGGCTTGCCGATGTGCTGCTGGAACGGGATGAATACCGTCTCCGGCTCCAGGGGGATGCAGGTGTGGGCGTGCAGGCCGTAGTAGGCCGACAGGCCCAGCCGGGCCACCAGCCGGTCGGTGGGCGTCTTGCGCTCGTCCACAAACTCCCGGGCGTGGGGCTCCATGTTCCGGGGCACCTGAATGCCGCGCTTGCGCAGCTCGCCCTTGATGTAGCCGTTCACCTTGCGGGGAGACAGGCCCATGGGGCAGGCGAACATCTCGCACACGCCGCAGTCGCAGCAGTTGGCCGCGTCGCCGAAGGAGCGCAGATACTCCTCGTTGTCCTCGATGCTCCCCTCCCGCCACAGGTTGCGCATGACCAGGTTGGGGCGGATCTGGTGCCCGATGAGATAGCGGGGGCAGAGATCGGTACACATGCGGCACTGGATGCAGGCGCTCTTGGTCTGATGGCGGATGGCCTCCATCGGGAGCTGGGCCCGCCGGAACAGGTAGTGCTCCTTGGGCAGGACGATCAGGTTTCCGGTGGTCTTGGTGACCACGGCCGCCTCAATGGCGGCCCGGTCGGTGAGGGTCTTGCCCATCATGGGTCCGCCCACGATGAGGGCGTAGTCCGCTAAGTTGGGCCGGGCCTCCGCCACGCAGGCCGTGAGGGCCGTGCCCACCGGGACCTTTAGGAGAATGGGCTCCTTGACCTCGCCCACCACGGAGAGGTATTTCTCCGTCACCGGAGTTCCCTCCAGGGCATCCTGGATGTTGAGCAGGGTGCCTACGTTGTCCACGACGCAGCCCACGTCCAGGGGCAGCCCCCGCTCCGGGACGGAGCGGCCGGTCACCTGCTGCACCATGGTCTGCTCGTCGCCGGCCGGATAGAAGGTCTTCATCCGGAACAGCTCCACCTGGGCGCCGCTCCGGCTGATGGCCCCCTCCAGGGCCGTGATCTCCGCGTGGTACTTGCCCTTCAGGGCGATCACCGTGCGCTTCGCGCCCAGGTGCCCGGCCACCGCCACCGCGGCGGCCACCACCCGGTCGGGGAAGGTACGGCAGAGATATTTGTCGGTTTCGATCAGCGGTTCACACTCGGCCGCGTTGACCAGAAAGCACTCCGCCTTGGCTGAGAGCTTTACATGGGTGGGGAACCCGGGGCCTCCGGCGCCGACTACACCCGCAGCCTTGACCGCTTCGGTCAGATTCATGACGTATGACCATTCCTTTCGCGGAAGTTTCCGCCGGGCCGCCGCGGCGCCTCCCCGTCAGGGGAGCACGCTGCGGTCGATCTCCTGATCGTCCACAATGCCGACCACGGTGGCGTCCACCGGGATGCTCATATCGCCGGCGGCGCTGCGGGCCGAACTGCCTCCGACCACGAGCACAGTCTCCCCCACGCCGGCGCCGATGATATCGGCGGCCACGATGGGGGGCCGTTCCGCTTTTCCCGTCAGCACATCCAGCGGCTGAACCAGCAGCAGCTTCAGGCCCGCCAGTTTTTCTTCCTTACGGGTGGCCCAGATGTTGCCGATCACCTTTGCTACCTTCATAGCCTTGATCCATCCTTTTTCGGGTAATGGGGCTCAGGGCCCGGGGTCACTCCTGAACCAGCCGGATCCCGTGCTCCTTGGCGCAGTCCTTGGCCAGAGCCGTCAGGATGCACTTGGCGGGGACATGGATGCAGGTGACCTTTTCCGCCGCGGCGTCCCGGATGTCCCGCTCCGTGAGCACCCGCTTGGTCACATGGACCAGCTTCTCCTCACGAGCCGCGGGCATGGGGGCAGGGGCGGAGGGTTCCGCGGCCGCAGGCGCCTCCGCCGGAGCCGCCTCACAGGCCGCGCCGCCCAGCAGGAGTCCCTCCAGGTTGTGTTTGGAGCAGACCACCACGCCGGAGGCCAGGAGCAGGTCCAGGCGCTCCTTCATCATGGCGTAGTAGGCCGCCGGGGCGGTGGAGGCGTAGCGGTAGAGCTCCACCTCCTCGGTGGGTACGTAGACCCGCTTGCCCGTCAGGATGGCCTGGGCGGCCAGACGGGTATAGGGGGTATCGCACAGGCCCAGAGCCAGCTTGGCAAGGGCCTCGTTGGTGAGCCCGGTGAGCACGACCACGCCATAGGAATCCAACTCGGCCGGCTCACTCTGGAGGGAAGCGCAGTCCACACGGAACCGCGCCTTCAGCTTCTCGCACTTCAGCATGGCCCGGCAGGTGTCGTTCATCTCCTGGCTGAGCAGCAGCAGGCCCTCCCGGTCATCCCGGTCTGCGGCGGCCGGGGCGGCCTCGCCCCCCTCCGCCTCCGCCAGCTTGGCGGCCACGCGGGCTACAATTTCATTGAGCAGCGTTTGTTCCATGGCTTCCCCTCCTTTCTGTTCATGAATTTAAGGGGTTTATTCCAGGGTACAGTTCATGGCAATGCCTGTGGGGGTCACGAGGAAGGGGTTGGCCGGCTTAATGGTCCGGATTCCCGTCACCTTCTGGAAGATGTCCTCGATGCCCGTCAGGCAGCAGGTGCCGCCGCAGAGGTAAATGGTGTCCGTGTGGGCCTTATCCACATAGCGGCTCACGATCGTGGCCATCTTTTCCACCACGGGGCGCACCACGGGGAGGATCTCCCGGTGGCGCTTGTAGTCCTGCTTGATGGCCTCCGCCTCCTCGAAGGAGACGTGATAGTTGCCCGACAGAACCAGGGTCAGATGGGTGCCGCCGGTGGGCTCATCCTCGATCTGCACCACCTTGCCCTCCTTTAAAATAGCAAGGCCGGTGGTGCCGCCGCCGATGTCCACCACCACGCCGTCCTCAATCTGATAGATGGCGTTGGCAGCGCTGGGCTCGTCCAGGATGTTGGTCACCTCCAGGCCGGCGCCCTCCGCCACATACTGGTGGGTCTTGACACTGGATTCGGTGCCCGCGGGCATGGCGATGGCGCAGTTGACCAGCTCCGTGCCCAGGCGGGCCTCCAGTTTTTCCTTGAGCGACCGTACAATGCGCAGCGCGCCGGTGTAGTCCACCACCACGCCGTCCCGCAGAACCTGGGCCGCCTGCTTCTCGCAGGCCACGGGGTTGTTTTCCTCGTCCAGCACCACCAGCACAATGTAGGCGGTGCCCAGATCCACGCCCACCTTGAGCCGGCTTCCCACCGGCTTGAAGGTGGTTTTTTCGGATTCCTCCACACGGGCGAGGTAGTTGTTTACGCGGTCCAAGTCCATCATGTCGCTGGCGCTCCTTCTGTTGATTATCGGATGATCTTGCCGAGGGTAAAGCCGCTCACCAGAGCCGCGTTGGCCTCGTCCACGTCAATGTGCATCTTACAGCTAAATTCCGTGCTCACCCGGATGATGACATCCTGGAAAATCACGGGCCGCTCGCTCATCACGGCCACGGACACCCGCTGCTTGTCTTTCAGATCCAGCAGCTTGGAGTCCGGCGCGGTGACGTGGATGTGGTTGTGGGCGATGATCACGCCCTCCTTCAGCTCCAGCGTGCCGCAGGGGCCCTCAATGGTGATGGCCCCGGAGCCGGCCACGTCGCCGGACTCCCGGACGGGGGCCTTGACCCCCAGCTCCATGCAGTCGCTCTTGGACAGCTCCACCTGGGTGGCCTTGCGGGCCGGGCCAAGGACCGCCACGCGCTCCTTCCGGCCCTTGGGGCCCACCAGTGTGACCCGCTGCTCAGACAGGAACTGGCCCGGCTGAGAGAGCGGCCGCTTGGGCTCCAGCCTGGCGCCGGGCCCGAACAGCACCTCCACATCGGCCTGTGACAGATGCACATGCCGCGCGGAGACCTCCACCTCGACCAGTCCCGCCCGGTGGACCGCATCCATCACTGCGGATACGATTTGTTCCATATGCCTGTTCCTCCTCAGCGGTACTGGCCCGCCAGGTACATGCACATCATGATATGAATGGCGCTGGACAGGCGGTTGAGTTCCTCGATGATATCTTTCCGGGTGTATTTGTTGCCCACCCGGAAGGCCTCGGTCGCCGCTACCTCCGTCTCACGGACAGCGGCGCGGAGCTGGTTGAGCAGCGCATAATCCCTGCCCATGGTGTAATCGGGCAGCTGCATGTACTGCACGCCGAAGAACTTCTGCGGATTGTGGGAACGCTCCCGCAGCTCGGCGTGGGTGAGACCAATGATGGTCTCGTTCTTGAACGCCTCGTCCAGTGCATCACAGCGCATCATCTCCCGGAGGATGCCCAGGATGTTCCCCAGGTCGTCCACCAGCTTCTGGCAGCCGCCCTCGGCGATCTGAACCTGATCCAGCACCACCAGGGCCTGGAGGCTGTCCAGCTTGCCGCGGAAATGGATGCGGGGGTGATCCTTGGCCACCAGCACGTTGCCGAACAGCTGGGTCATATGCTCCGGCTTTTCCATGTAGTAGGCGCCGGTCTCATAGTCCACATACTTGGGCTTTGGGGGCTCCGGGGCGCACATCACAGTCGGGACGACCGGCTGGGCGGCCGGGGCGGCCGCGGGGGCCGGCTCCGCCGGCTGCCCCCCTGCGGCCACTTTGATTTTGCGCTGCTGAAGATATTCCCGCGCCGCGGGCGTCAGTATTTTCCCCTCCGGGATGTAGTAGACCTCTGGCTGGGTGTTCCGCAGCTCCACCCGGAGGAAATCTTCTGTAATTGCCTTCACGCGCTCCACCCCTTCCTATGGTTGATGGGACACGGGCTACGCCCGTATCTTACTTCGCCAGGGAGGGCAGGATGGACTCCACCTCGTTGTGGGGACGGGGGATGACGTGCACGGAGATCAGCTCGCCCACGCGCTCGGCCGCAGCCGCGCCCGCGTCGGTGGCCGCCTTGACCGCGCCCACGTCGCCGCGAACCATCACGGTCACCAGGCCGCCGCCCACGTGCTCCTTGCCGATCAGGGTGACGTTGGCCGCCTTGACCATGGCGTCGGCCGCCTCGATGGAGGCCACGAGACCCTTGGTCTCGATCATACCCAGAGCTTGCATCATATTCATAACAGGGACACTCCTTTACTTGTTTGCGTCAGGCTGCCTCAGCCCAGGTGGGGCAGGATGGACTCCACTTCCTCGTGGGGACGGGGAATGACGTGCACGGAGATCAGCTCGCCCACGCGCTCAGCCGCCGCCGCGCCCGCATCGGTGGCCGCCTTGACCGCGCCCACGTCGCCGCGGACCATCACAGTCACCAGGCCGCCGCCCACGTGCTCCTTGCCGATCAGGGTGACGTTGGCCGCCTTGACCATGGCATCGGCCGCCTCGATGGAGGCCACGAGACCCTTGGTCTCGATCATACCCAGAGCTTGCATCATATTCGCCATTTGTGATCCTTCCTTTCACAGGTAAACCGCGCTGTACGCGGATGAGATTGGGTTACAGCTTCTGGAGCTTACCGATGATCTGGCGGACGATGTCGTCCACATCGATGTTCTCCAGAGAGGGAGCCGTGCGGCAGACGCCGTCGGAGCAGTCCGGCACGGAGGCGCGGATCTCGTCCAGCTCCTTGAGGCCATAGGCCACATACCGCAGGTTGAGCAGGTGCATGGGGCCCACGTTCTCCGAGGTGGCGGAGCCGCCCACGGCGCCGCAGCCCAGGGTCAAAGCGGGCTGGAGGGCGGTGGTGCCGCCGATGCCGCCCAGGGCGCTGGGGGTGTTCACCATCACGCGGGAGGCGGGCACCCGGCGGGCGAAGTAGTCCACCATCTTATCGTCGTTGGTGTGCATGGAGAAGGTGTGGCCCGCGCCTTCGTAGTGGAGGATCTCACAGACCTTCTCGCACACCTTCTCATAGTTCTCGGCGGTGTAGAAAGCCAGGATGGGCCCCAGCTTCTCGTTGGAATAGGGATGGCCGCGGCCCACGCCGGTCTCCTTGGCCACCAGCACGCGGGCGGTGGCGGGAACCTTCTCCAGGCCGGCCAGATTGGCGATGGTCTTCACGCTGCGGCCCACGATCTCGGGGTTCATGGTGCCGTTGGCCCGCAGAATGAAGCGGCCCAGCTTCTCCCGCTCCTCGTCGTCCAGGAAGTAAGCCCCCTGGCGCTCCATCTCGGCCTTGACGGCGGGCACCATGTCATCGTCGCAGATGATGGACTGCTCGCTGGCGCAGATGGTGCCGTTGTCAAAGGTCTTGGAGTCCAGGATGCGCTTCACCGCCAGGGGCAGGTCGCAGGTCTTCTCCAGGTAGGCGGGGCCGTTGCCGGGGCCCACGCCGATGGCGGGGGTACCGGAGGAGTAGGCCGCCCGCACCATGGCGGAGCCGCCGGTGGCCAGAATCATGGCCACGTCGCGGTGGCGCATGAGGTTGTCGGTGGCCTCCATGGTGGGGATGGTGATGCAGGAGACCAGGTTCTCATTGCCGCCCGCCTCGGCGATGGCCTGCCGGATGACCTTGACGGTCTCCAGGATGCAGCGCAGAGCCGTGGGGTGGGGGGAGAACACGATGGCGTTGCCCGCCTTGATGGCGATCTCCGCCTTGTAAAGTGCGGTGGAAGTGGGGTTGGTGGAGGGGATCAGGCCGGCGATCACGCCCACGGGCACCGCGATGGTGCGCAGGCGCTTGGCGTCGTCCCGGCTGATCTCTCCGATGGTTTTCATATCCTTGATGTGCTCGTAGACACCGCGGCTGGCAAAGATGTTCTTGATCACCTTGTCGTCCACGATGCCAAAGCCGGTATCCTCGTTGGCCATCTGGGCCAGCCGGCGGGCGTTGCGCACACCCGCGTCGGCAATGGCACGCACAATGCGGTCCACCTGGGCCTGGTCCATCCGGGCCAGCTCCTGCTGGGCCTCCTTGGCCGCCTCTACCAGCTCCCGAACCTCCTGCATGGACAGGAGATCTTTATCGATTAGCTGCATACAGTTCCATTCCTTTCGCTGAACTCATGCCGGGGGCAGTCTCAAACCGCGAAGCATGCTCAGTTGTTTTGCTCCGCCAGGAACGCCGTGATTGCCGCGAGAAGCTCTTCCTTCTTGGCAAACCGGATCTCCTTGCGCGTCATGCTGGTCAGGCCGATCTGTCTGGCCACGGCCCGCAGTTTTACCACCGCCATATGCTCCAGCTCCTCCGTGGTCAGGCTGGCGGGCTCCATCACCGCGCCATCGCTCTCCTGCTCCTCCGGCTCCAGCGGCTCACCCTCCTCCGGCTCCGGCTCAGGGGCCGGGGCGGGAGGCGTGGGGGGAACCGGCTGGTCTGGTTCGGCGGGGATGTGTCCCAGGATTTCTTCCAGCTCCTCATGGGGTCTGGGGATCACGTGGACGGAAATCAGGGTTCCCACCCGTTCCGCCGCTGCGGCACCGGCGTCTGTAGCCGCCTTGACGGCGCCCACATCCCCTCGGACCATGATGGTCACCAGGCCGCCGCCCACATGCTCCTTGCACTGGAGGGTGACGTTGGCAGCCTTGACCATGGCATCGGCCGCCTCAATGGAGGCGACCAGGCCGCGGGTTTCAATCATACCCAATGCCTTCATATGTACCTCCGTTCATGGGCCCGTGCGGGCCCGGTCGCTCTGCCGGTCAGACCTTGGGCTGGTCGGCGACGGACTCGACGGCGGCGGCGAAGGCGTCACAGGCGGACTTGCAGGCGGACTGGCTGCCGGTCAGCAGGGCGCCGCCAAAGTTGGTCTCAGACGGGGGGGCGTACAGCACGCACATCCGCACGTCGGCGGCCTTCAGCGCGGCATCCACGCCGTACATGGCCTCCAAGGGAGGCGCAATCAGGTAGGCAATGGCCTCGCCTTCGGCAATGCCGCAGCCCTCGGACAGGTAGGAGCCGGTGCGGGAGATGCAGTGGGCATAGTAGCAGATGCTGTCGTCGTCATTGGCGGAGACAAAGTGGCACACATTCTCGATCATGTCCACGCAGGCCTCCAGGCCGGCCTTGGCCTCGGCGGGGTTGGGCGCGGCCAGGATGCCGATGATCTCGCCGGCCAGCTTGGTGTTGGCGTTGGCGGCGCCGGCGTAGAAGCTCTTGGCGTAGACAACCTTGCAGTCGGCCTTCTTGGTGGCCTCGTCCAGGGCGGTGTAGGTCACATCGTCGCTGTCGGCAGTAACGATGGCCAGGGACTTCTGGTCAGGGGTCAGGCCCAGCTCCTTCGCCATGTCGGGAGCCACGTTGGGGATAATGCGAGTCGCCAGTACATGTGCGGGCAACGGATCGCGTTTCATATTGATTTTCCTCCCTGCTCTTACAGTTTCAGATCGGTACCGCTGGCCTTCTTATCCAGCATGATCTTGATGATTTCCGCGATGTGGGCGCCGGCCTCGGCGGGGATGGTGCCGGCCCGGTGGATGTTGGACACCACGGTGCGGCGGGCCTCAGGCATGCCCACGGTGGCCTTGTAGGCGATGTAAGCGGACATGGACTCGGCGGTGATCAGGCCGGGACGCTCGCCGATCAGGGTGCAGGTGACGGTGGCGCCGGTCAGCTCGGAGATCTCATCCATGACGCCCACGCGGCCATACTTCACGAAGAAGGGGGTGCCCACGTCGATCTTGTAGCTCTCCAGGCCCTGCAGGATGGCGGGCAGCAGATCGCCGATGTTGGCAGCCACGGCGGCGGAGGACAGGCCGTCCGCCACGTAGATCTGAACGGTGGGGTTCTTCTTGCACTTGGCCTTGATGGTTTCCACGGCCTCGGGGCTGAGCTTGCGGCCCAGATCGGGGCGGGTCAGATAGGTGTCCTTGCTGTCGCACTGGGTCTGCACCGTCCACAGGCCCATCTTCTCCACGAACTCGGCGTCCACGTCGTTAAACACGGCGTCCTGGGCGGCGGAGTGGGCGGCGCGGAACTCCAGCTGGGGCAGGGTGTTGTAGCGGGCGCCGGCCTTGCCGATGCCCAGACGGCAGGGAGCGTTCATCTTCAGCTCGGCATACTCCTCGCCGTTCTCAGGGTTCTTTACCAGATACTGCTTGCGGATGTCGATCTCCGTGATGTCGGGGATGCAGCCGTCCTCAACCTCCGGCGCAGACTCACACGCACAAGCGGCAGCGGCCTTCTCGGCGGGCTTGGCGCCGGACACATTCATTTCCGTCAGCACCTGCTCAATGATGCTTCTCAGATCTTTCTCGTCCATTCTTCGCTCCTCCTTACTTCTTCAGGAACACGGAAGCGTCGCCGGCCTTGGGCGTCAGCTTGCCATTCTCAGAGAAGCCCATCTTCTCCAGCCACATGTCGAACTCGTGGATGGGGCGCAGGCCAAAGACCTCGCGCAGGGCAGCAGCCTCATGGTAGCCGGTGCACTGGTACATCAGCATGCAGTCGTCGCCCTCGGGCACGCCCATGATGTAGTTGCAGCCGGCGGCCACCAGCAGGGTCGCCAGGTTCTCGATGTCGTTCTGGTCGGCCTTCATGTGGTTGGTGTAGCAGGCGTCGCAGCCCATGGGGATGCCGGTCAGCTTGCCCATGAAGTGATCCTCCAGGCCGGCGCGGGTGACCTGCTTGGAATCGTACAGGTACTCGGGCCCGATGAAGCCGACGACGGTGTTGACCAGGAAGGGGTTGTAGCGCTTGGCAAAGCCATAGCAGCGGGCCTCCATGGTAACCTGGTCCCAGCCGTTGTGGGCCTCGGAGGACAGCTCGGAGCCCTGGCCGGTCTCAAAGTACATGACGTTGGGTCCGGTGCAGGTGCCGCGGGACAGCATGGTGGCGCGGCCCTCGTCCAGCATGGCGGCGTTCAGGCCGAAGGCCTCGTTGCCCTTCTGGGAGCCGGCGATGGACTGGAACATCAGATCGAGGGGAGCGCCAAACTTGTTGGCGGCCTCGGTCTGGGTGGTCACGTGGGCCAGCACGCAGATCTGGGTGGGAACCTCCCACTTGCGCTTGAACTCGTCGAACATCTTCAGGATGCGGGCCACGCTCTCCACGGAGTCGTCCACGGGGTTCAGGCCGATGACGGCGTCGCCGCAGCCCAGGGACAGGCCCTCCATCACGGACGCGATGATGCCATTGGGATCATCGGTGGTGTGGTTGGGCTGCAGACGGGAGGAGAAGGTGCCGGGCAGACCGATGGTGGTGTTGCAGTGGGCGGTCACGCGCATCTTCTTGGCGGCGTAGATGAGGTCCAGGTTGCTCATCAGCTTACACACGCCGGCAACGATCTCAGAGGTCAGGCCGCGGGAGGCCCGGCGGATCATGTCGGGGGTGGTCTGGGTATCCAGCAGCCACTCGCGGAACTCGGCCACCGTCATATTCTTATACTCGTTAAAGATGGTCTCGTTGACAGAATCCTGGATGATCCGGGTCACCTCGTCCTCCTCATAGGGGACGGCGGGGCAGTTGCGCAGATCGTTCAGGGTCAGATTGGAGAGCACCACCTTGGCGGCCACTCTCTCCTCTGCGGTTTCGGCGGCAATGCCTGCCAGCCTGTCGCCGGATTTTTCCTCGTTTGCCTTCGCCATGACTTCCCGAATCGATTTGAACTCGTACACATGGCCGAACAGCTTTGTCTTCAGGATCATGCTAGTTCACCTCTCATAAGTCCTAACATTAAGAATTGAAAATCAAGGTCTTGATCACTACGGGCAGCACCTGCCCGCCTGCAATGGGCTCGCCGATATCGATGTAGTCGCCGCTCAGGGTGCGGATACCGTCAATGCAGATGACGTCCTTCTCCCGCTTGAGCAGTACGTTCAGCGCGTTTCCGAGCACCTTTCCGATATCGTTCTCCACCACCACGACCAAGGGATACCTGCTGCTGATCACCTCCTTCGTGCTCTCAATGATAGCTGCCGCCAATGCCTGAATGTCCGCAAAGCTGGTGCGCTTTTCTCCGGTAAAAGCGATCGCAAGCTGCTCCGCTTTTCCCTCAGGCATATACAGCGGCATCTGATTCAAAATGGAAGCCTTCAGCGTTTCCAGCGACGCCTCGTCTTCCTCGGACACCTTAAGAATGGGGACATTTTTCAGGGGGAGCGTGCCCTGCTCATAGTGGATGGTGCTCCCGCTGACCTCGGTGGTATGGGTTCCCGCCCCTACCACGGTGGCCCGGATGGTCTCGATGGAGGTAAAGCGCTCCACCCGGCTCAGATCCGGGTCGGCCCGAATGGCCTTTCCCAGGAGGACGCCGATGTCGCCGAAGCGAAACACGTCGCCCTCCATCTCCTGATAGATGCAGTCCGCCACGCCGCCGGAGTAGGTCACCGCGGCGATGGCCGGCTGCTCCGGCAGAGGCTTGCCGTTGTTGGTATAAAGGCCGGCGTGGTGTCTGTCCGCCCCCGCCAGGCGGAGGGCCTGGGCCAGTTGGGCCGCCATGAGGCGGCACACGCCGTAGAGCTGCTCGGGATAGGCCCGGTCGCCCACCGCCAGCGAGATTCCGTTGGCGGCGGCCAGGGCCTGGATCTTGGGGAAAATGTAGCTGATGCGGCCGTTCTCCACCTTGATGAGCCGGCCGCCGATGTCCAGGCAGCAGGTCCCCCGCAGCACGCCCTTCTCATAGACGGCGATGTTGCTGGTCCCGCCGCCGATGTCCACATTGGCGATGGCCGTGCGCTTTTCCTTGGACAGGGCGTCGGTGCCCGCCCCCCGGGCGGAGAGCACCGACTCCAGATCCGGTCCGGCGGTGGCCACCACGAAGTCTCCGGCCAGGTCGGACAGAGCCTCCAGCACCTCGTTGGCGTTCTCCTTCCGGGCGGTTTCGCCGGTGATGATCACCGCGCCCGTGCGGAGCATCTCCGGCGTCATGCCGGCCGCCTGGTACTCCTCCCGCACAATCCGTTTGACCGCCTCCGCGTCGATCTCCGTGGCCGAACGCAGGGGCGTAAAGTAGATCTTGCTGCGGTAGATCACCTCTTTGTCCACAATGTCGATGCGCGGCACGGTGTAGCTGCTGGCCCGGTTTTCGATGGTCAGCCGGCTGAAAATGAGCTGGGTCGTCGAGGTGCCGATATCGATGCCCACGCTGAGGATCACTTCATGCAACTTGCTTCACCCGCTTCCTGAGAGTTCAATGCAAAACGGAGCCCGGGTACAGAGAATCCCTCTGTATCCGAGCTCCGTCGCTCGTCTGTTCCAGCCGTCGTTACGTCACGTCGGCCGTTCCGATGATCTGATTTTTAAAGTCGAATCTGGCGCAGGTTCCCTCGGGGCCCGACTCGATCTCCAGGTTGCCCCGCAGCTTGTCCTTCACCAACGTCTGCACGATGGACAGCCCCAAGCGGTTGCCCTCCGTGTTGGCCACATCGAATCCGCCTCCGTTGTCGCTGACCTGGATGCTGGAGTACAGCTTCCCCTGCTCCACGACGATCCGAATCTCTCCGGAAGAGCGGTCCTGGAAGGCGTACTTCAGGGAGTTCTGAAGCAGTTCGTTGATGATGATGGCCACCGACGTGGCGATGTCGGAGTCCACCTGAAAGTCCCCGCCCTCCATGGTAATGGTGACATAGCATTTGGGGTTGGAAAAATACCGCATGGTATTGTTCTTTATGTTCAGGATGACCTCCCCCAGCATGACCTCGTCCACACCGCTCTGGGCCAGCAGCTCGTGGGTGCTGGCAATGGAGAGAATCCGGTTCATGCTCTCCCCCAGCACCTGCCGCGTCTCCTCGCTGTCGGTGCGGCGCGTCTGTAGGCGCAGGAGGCTGGCAATGGTCTGGAGGTTGTTCTTCACCCGGTGGTGGATCTCCTTGATGGCCACAGACTTGAGAATCAGCGCCTGCTCCTGCTCCCGCCGCCAGGTCACATCCTGAATGATCACGGCGAAGGCCGCCCCCGCCGAGTTGAGCTGGATGTGCTTGATGTCCAGCACCAGATTGCTCACCGTAGTCTCCACATAGGAGTAGCCGCTGCACTCCTCGCTGTTGCCGTCCTGTTCCACCAGGCGGACGTTCTCATAGGGCTGTCCCAGGATGTCCTCAATGTAGCCCAGCCTCCGGTATAGATCCTGGGCCAGGGAGTTGCGGAAGGTCACGATGCCGCTGCGGTCCACCATGAGGAGCGCCTCGTCGATACACTCGGTGAGCCAGTTGTTCTCCGGCACCATCTGAGCCAGGGCGTGGGCGATGGTCTCAAAGCTCTGCTGCGAGAAATGAATCCGCTCACTGACCTGCCTCTGCTCGTCCACCCGCTTCTCCAGGATCAGCACGCCGATGATATGGGAGCCGTTGCGGATGGGCTCTACCGACTGGATCGTGCTCCCATTCTCCTGGGTCACGGCCTTCATCTGCTTGGTTCCCACCCCCAGGCGGAAGGTGCGGGCCACCGCCGGCTCGTTCTCCGGCTTGGCCAGCAGTCCCACAACCGTGTTCTTGTAGGACGACGGCACACATTCCGGCTTGGCCTCCGCCACCACGATGGCGTTCCCGTCCCGTCCGGGGCAGTCGATGAAGATGTCCGCGCCCTCCAGATTGGCCAGAGGCTGCAGCGTCTCTGACATGTGCTCGATGATGCGGATCTCTTCATCGGACAGATCGGTATACTTTCTGCAGAGGGACCAAATCACATTCACCTGTCAACCCCCGCCTTTCACGAGGATCATCTCCGCCACCCGGCGCATGGAAAGGCCCTTGAGCTGACTGAGCTTGCGTATATAGTGGTACGCCTCCTGCTCCGACAGGTTCTGCTCCTGCATCACCTGTCCCTTGGCTTTTTCAATGATGCTGCGGTTGGCCAGCCGCTCGGAAACCTTGGCCATGTCCTTGCGCAGCCGTTTCATCTCCTTGCTCTGGGCCACAACCAGCTCGATGTTGGGAATCAGCGATTTCTCGTCGATGGGCTTGACCAGATAGCCGCTGACGCCGTAATCCTTGGCCTGCTCCACGAACTCCCGCTCACTATACGCCGTGAGCATAATGATCGTGTCCGCCAGCTCCTCCTCATAGATGATCTTGGCCGCGGCCAGTCCGTCCAGAAACGGCATCTTGATGTCGAGCAGAACGAGATCCGGATGGTAGAGCTTGCAGTTCTCCACGGCATCAAACCCGTCGGAGACCTCTGCGACAACCGTATACCCGCCTTCCGTAAGCAGTTCTTTCAAATCCATTCTGCTGATCGGCTCATCGTCTGCAATGACGACACGGATCGCATCCTTTTCCATGCGGCTCCTCCTGACTTCAAAGGAAATCCAGATGCCTTACCAAGGCTTCCACGCCCTCGCCCGTCACGCTGCTGACGACAAAGATCTCACCCGCGCCGGCTGCCTTCAAATACTGCCTCGCATTTGAAATCTCATGCTCAGACGCCAGATCCGACTTTGTCACAACCCCCACGCAGGGCTTTGCAAACATGCTGCTGTAGGCGGGCGGGAACATGCTCCCCTTCTCGGTGGCGTCCTGGACCAGCACAATCGTGTCCGCGTCGGCGGCCGTCACCATGAGGGCCCCGCGAAAATAGCGCCGCTCCAGATACTCGCCCGGTGTGTCAATCATACTCTGGTTGACAATCTGTACGGTCTGGGTCTTGTGGTACTGCAGTTCCTCGTGGTTGATCCGCTGGCAAAGCGTTGTCTTGCCGGCCGTGGAGCGGCCGATCAGGATAATGCGTCTTTTTCTCTCCATTGCATCACGTCTTGGTGATGGGGGCCGATGCAAAGCCCATCATACCGCACAGGGTATTCATAACCTCTGTCAGCGCCGACTGTACCGCCGCCACATCGCCGGTGATGACCAACGAGCCGTTGAAGCGGTCCACAAAGCCGATGGACACGTTGGCCGACTTGGTGGCCACATCGGCGGCGATCATGGCCGCCTCACTGGGGGTGATGGTAAAGATCCCAATGGCGCCGGAGGCATCGATCAGTCCCAGCTTCAGGTACAGATCCTCGGTGGGGTTGGCGATCACATGGGCCAGGGTGACCTGCTTGCCGGGTACAAATTCCTGTATAATCCGCTTTTTCTCATCAAGCTCAATCAAATCGGCACGCTCCTCCTAAAAACCGCTGGAAACAGCGGGCTGTCCCCCCCCTATCATGCCACAGGGCCGGGCAGCCTATCCTGCGTAAACGCGCTGCGGTGTTTTCCGCAACACCGGCAGGGAGTTCACAGGCGTACGGGGCGAAAAAACAAAAAAAGCCCCCAGAATTTCAAGTCAAAATTCTTGGGAGCTACATCGCTCTTGATCGTTTACCAGGCGGGCCGTACTAACGCCGCACGAATCCGCCCTTCCACTATACGCATCTCTATCATTTTTTCTGGCTCATTTTAACAGAAATTTGCGGAGTTGTCAATCCGAAATATCATTTTACGCCAAATTCCTCCGCCGCGCAATTGCGCGGCGGAGGAGCTCTGTCAGGGCAATTTCCCGCTGTAGGCCTTGCGGAAGATCTGTTCAATTTCCTCCGCCGTGCAGCTTCTGGGGTTCGTGGCGGTGCAGCGGTCGGCCAGGGCCGCCTCCGCCATGTCGTGCACCGCCTCCTCGAACTCCGCCGCGTTCACGCCCGCGGCCTGGAGGGTGGAGGGCATGTTCAGCTTTTCGATGTACCGCCGGGCGGTGCGAATGAGGTTGAGGGCGCTCTGGCGGACACTGCTGCTCTCCAGCTCCAGCAGGCGGGAAATACGGGCATAGCGCTTGGCAGTGGAGGTGAGCTGTTCGGCGCAGCCGGCGTTGAAGCTCATCACATAGGGCAGCAGGATGCCATTGGCCCGGCCATGGGGGATGTGGAACCGGGCGCCCAGGGCGTGGGCCATGCCGTGGTTGAGGCCCAGGCCGGAGTTGGAGAAGGCGATGCCCGCCAGGCAGGAGGCGTTGTGCATCCCCTGCCGGGCCTTGCGGTCCTCGGGGTTCTGATAGGCGGGCAGCAGGTGGCGCTTGACCAGCTTGATGGCCTTTTCCGCCGCCGCGTCGGAGAAGTCGGAGGCCTCGGTGGACACAAAGGCCTCCACCGCATGGGTGAACACGTCGATGCCGGTGTCCGCCGTCACGGTAGGGGGCACGCTGGTGGTCAGCTCCGCGTCCAAAATGGCGATGTCGGGCAGCAGGCTGTCCTCCACCAAGGGATATTTGACCCCCTTCTCCTGGTCGGTGATCACCGCAAAGCGGCTCACCTCCGAGCCGGTGCCGCTGGTGGTGGGGATGGCGATGAACTTGCAGTCCCGCATGTCCCGCTCCCGGGCGGCGAAGAACACGATTGCCTTGGCCGCGTCGATGGAGGAGCCGCCGCCGAAGGCCACCACCGCATCGGGTTGGAACTCCAGAATCTGCTCCACGCCTCTGGTGACGGTGGCGATGTCCGGGTCGGCCTGCACGTCGGAGAAGATCTTGAACTCGCCGCCGTTGCGCAGCAGCCGGTCGGTGACATAATTCGTTTTGCCGCTCTCGGCCATGAACTTGTCCGTCACCAGAAAGACCCGGTGCAGCCGCTGGGCCAGCGCGTCCATGCCACCTCCGATCATAATTTTTGTACGAACACTGAAGGCGTCCATATGCTGCTCCTTTCTGCCGGTAGAAATACAAAAAGCGTCCTGAACCGCTGTTCAGGACGCTGCATCGCTTCCAAAAGCCCTGCCGCTTCCTCGCAGCATGGCCAGTCTCACTTTACCCCATGGCGCAGCCCTCTGTCAAGCCTTTTCTTCCGCCAGGGCTCAATTTTTTTCGATCGGCAAACTGCGGGTTGACTTTCGCGGCAAATGCTGACATAATGGGGCTCGTCAAAGCAGGTGCGCATGGAGCCGTCTGGTTCCACCTGGCACGGGCTCCCCCGTGCCCTTGCGGGCGCTGTCCAGCCAGCCCCGCCCCCTGTGCCGGCGCCCCCGGCGCGGCAAGTAAATAGACTCTCTGTTTCACAGAAAGGAATCGGTTTTGATGGATATCAGATTCGTTCTCCCTTCTGAGGTGGAGCAGCTGGCCCGGAATGTGGTGACCTCATTCCCCTCCAAGACGCCGGCCGCCCTGCTCCAGAACATGGAAGGCGAACTGCACCGTCCGGACGAGGGCCGTTACCTCGGCTGTTTTGACGACGATGGAACCCTGCTGGGCTCCATCCTGATGATGGATTTCACCCTCAACGTCAGAGGTGTGATGATGCCTATGGGGGCCGCAGCCTATGTCTCCGCAAACTTTCTTCACAAGAAAGAGCGGGTGGCCTGCACGCTCCTGAAGGTGTTGATGCGGTATTACGCCAAACAGGGGACGCCGATCGGCTGTCTCCACCCCTTCAATCCCGCGTTCTATGCCAACATGGGATACGGTTACTGCAACGAGAACTATCTCTACCAGCCCAAGCCCTCCGCGATCCGCTCCTACGGCGACAAGTCCGGGCTGTCCTATGCCCGGCCGGAGGACCGGCAGGAGATTTTGGACTTCTACCGCGCCTATGCGGCGCGTACCCACGGTGCCACGGTCCACCACTATATGGACCCCCACCGGATCTTCGACATGCCCTACGTGGTGGTCTGCCGCCGGGACGGCCGGCTCACCGGCTACTTCACCTTCGATTTCGTGGCGGTGGACCACTACACCGACATGTACCACGATCTGCTCGTGCCCGAGATGGTGTATGAGGATCTGGATACGCTGCGGCAGTTCATGACCTTTTTCGCCTCCCAGGTGGATCAGATCGAGCGGGTGCGTATCCTCTCCCCCGACCTCAGCCTGACCATGCTGTTCCACAACCCGGACACAGGCGAGAACCGCGCACACGACGGCTGCATCCATGAGGTGGCCCGCCGCACAATGGGCTACATGGCCCGTATCTTCGATGTGCCGGCCTACTTCCGCATGCAGAGCCGCTGTGAGTCCCCGGTCAGCCGTCCCTTTGTGCTGGCCCTCCAGGTGGATGACAACTTTATCGAGGGCAACAACGGCACCTTCCTGCTGAATATATCCGGAAGCACGGTGGAGGTGGTTGAGCATGCTCAGCCCGACGTCACCCTTTCCGCCGATATCTCCACTCTCTCTTCCCTGGTGATGGGCGCTTTCTCTCTGGACGAGGCCCTTCGCCTGGGCCGCCTGACCCTCTCCGACCACGGCTACGCCGCCGACGTGCAGCGCGCCATCGGCTGGAGCCGGAAGCCCGTGAACTTCACCTATTTCTGATCCTGTCCGTGCAAGCACAGCAAGGCCGGGGCGGCTTATGCCGCCCCGGCCTGTTTTTGTCCCTCACCGCTCCAGAAAGGCGGCCAGCGCCACATCGTACTCCGGCAGCCCATTGGCCGCCCACAGCAGCTCGATGCCCAGCTCCTGCCGGGCCAGCGCCGCCAGATCAAAGCCGAACGCGGAAAAGGAGTAGCGCATCCGCCTCGGATTCCGGCAGGGCAGCCCGTCCCGCCGGGCGCAGCGGGGGCACAGCTCACACCGTCCCGCCGCGATGGTCCACGCCCCGCTCCGGGTCTGCTCCAGCGCCAGAAGGGTCTCCAGCAGTACCCGCTTGGCCGGGCCATAGGACGCCCAGCGTACCGCCTCAGCCCCCTCCGCCGTGGACGTCTCCCGGCGCGTCTGTGCATCGTAAAATACCTGCATGCCCAGCACATGGGCCGTCCGAAAAGGCCGCAGGGCCTCCGCCGCCGACGGTACCCCCGGCGGGCAGGACCAATCGTTTCCGTAGTCCGGGCAGGCCCGGCAGGCCTCCCGGAACCGCTCCGGGAAGCAGTATTCCCCCAGCAGGCGCTCCACCGGGAGCTCCGCCGCCGTTATTCTGGTCTGATACATTTGACCGCCCCCATCGGCGTTTTCTCTGCGTCCTATTATAGCGCATTTTCCGGCAAATGGGAACTCCCGTTTTCCGCCCGGCCGGATATTCTGTAGGGGCGGGGCTTGTCCCCGCCCGCGGGGGGGGGGGGGGG